>DTPJ01000464.1 GCA_011334435.1 Candidatus Poribacteria bacterium
AAGTACCATTTGTTCTCTCGATTCTCCAGCTATGTATTCCATAAAACTCCCTCTTATTTGATTTATCTCTATTAATATTTTATCTTATTTTTGCACTTTTGGTGAGTTTTCACACAGTCTCGGAGCGGAGCATATAGCGGCTGTTGTGTGAAGTCCTCGGGCGGCATCTTCAATATATTACTTTAAATACATATGCGTTTCATTTTGCATAAAAAACTTGCCCGACTTTTCAGGAGAAATCAGGACGGTGAAGGCTGAATCTTAAATAATTCAATTCTTTGTAAAAAACTATCTGATAAAAATATCAAGTTTCTCATCATTTTACTGCCATAAAAAACGATTTTACCTCCATTACAACAGCGAGCCATATTTTTTTACATAAATATTTTTAATAAGAGTTGCAAGTGCCATGTAACAAACAACTGTTGCAACAAGCCATACAAAGTACACGGGAGGCAATGATGCAAAACCAATTGTTGAACCAAAAGCGGTAAACGGGATTACAGTCACAACTGCGATGCCTGTGAAGGTAATGAACGTAACAGGCAGGGATGCTCTACTTTGAATAAACGGAATTTTTGGTGTGCGGAGCATATGAATAACCAAAGTCTGTGTCCACATTGATTCAATAAACCAACCTGCTTGGAACAAGGCAATATAATATGTCTTCATAGCGGGGGTGGTTAAATGGTGAAAAAGAATTCCTCCTGTCATTGCAGGACAAATTATAAAATACATAAGCAAATAAGTTGTAATGTCAAATACCGAACTTGTTGGGCCTATCCAGATCATAAACTTAGAGATAGAGCCAGGTTCCCACTTCCTTGGGACTTTTAGGAATTCTTTGTCAACATTATCCCATGGAAAAGCTGTGCATGAAAGATCATAAATCAGATTCAGTAAAACCAAATGAATAGCACCCATCGGCAGAAAAGGCAAAAATGCGCTGGCTGCAAGTACTGAGAACATGTTGCCGAAATTCGAGCTGGCAGTTATCTTAATGTACTTGATCATATTGCCATAGGTTTTTCTGCCCTCAACAATACCATTTTCCAAAACCATCAAATCTTTTTCGAGCAGAATAACATGAGCAGATTCTTTTGCAATATCAACAGCCGTATCTACGGAAATTCCGACATCTGATGCTTTCATAGCGTTGGCGTCATTGATTCCATCTCCCATATACCCGACAGTATGACCATTCTCTCGAAGGAGTGATACTATGGTTGCCTTTTGTTGTGGTGAGAGTTTTGCAAAAACATTGGTTACCTCAACAGCCTCTTTTAGTTCATCTTTGGACATTTGCTCAATATCTGATCCAAGTAGCATGTTGACAACCTTCAAACCAACTTGTTTGCAGACGCAGCGTGTAACGCGATCATTGTCTCCCGTGAGGATTTTCACCGCAACACCGTATTCGTTGAGCGCTTTGATTGCCGCAGCTGCTGTTTCTTTAGGCGGGTCAAGAAAAGCAAGATATCCGATTAAGATCATATCCTCTTCATCCTTGACTGAAAATAATTCGCCAGGCTGCACATCATGTTTATGGGCAACGGCAATAGTTCGCATACCATCTTCATTAAGACGGTTAACTGTTGAAAGAATTTCATCTTTAATTTCATCGGAGATCGGTTCGACTTTTCCCTTGTATTCCACATATTTACAAATGGATAGTATTTCCTCAACAGCACCCTTAGTGATCAGCTCTGTTTTTCCGCTCTTGTCGGAAATTACAACACTCATTCGACGGCGTTCAAAGTCGAAGGGAATTTCATCAACCTTGACATAAGTATCAAATAAATTTTGTAGAGTAATTTCATTAGTGCTTAATTCTTTTGTCCGCTCAATGATAGATATATCCATCAAATTTTTAAGCCCGGTTTGATAATAGCTGTTCAGAAATGCGTGATGGAGCACCCGCACATCTTCTTTACCATGAACATCCCAATAATACATTAATACTACTTTGTCTTGAGTCAACGTGCCTGTTTTATCAGTACAAAGAACATCTATAGCTCCGAGATTCTGTATGGAATTCAAATTTTTAATAATTACCTTTTTTCTTGACATTGCCACAGCGCCTCTTGCAAGACTTGTGGTAACAATCATGGGTAGCATTTCCGGTGTCAATCCTACCGCAATGGAAATTGCGAACATGAAGGCATTAAGCCAATCACCTTTTGTAAATCCATTGATAAATAATACTACAGGCACCATAACCAGCATAAAACGAATGAGAACCCAAGAAACAGAGTTCACACCTTTTTCGAAGCTCGTTTGAATTGGTTTAGCTGTTAAACTCTTTGCAATAGATCCAAATAATGTATCACTGCCTGTGGCAATAACCACGCAGGTTGCAGAACCGCTGACTACATTACTGCCCATAAAAGCAAGGTTGGGATATTCGGTTATAGAATCATATTCTCCTTGCTGTACTATGTTTGATACTTTCTCTATCGGTTCGCTCTCGCCAGTTAGAGCTGACTGGTTTATGAATAAATCTTTTGCTTTAAGGATGCGTACATCAGCTGGCACCATATCACCGGCTGATAAATAAACAATGTCACCAACAACTAAGTCTTCCAGCGGGATTTCCTGGATGCCGTTTTCCTGACGCTCTACAGTAGCTGTGGTTTTTATCATCTTGATCAAGCGTTCTGCGGCATTTCCACTACGTGCCTCCTGAATAAATCGGAGTAGTCCGCTGATCATTACCATTGTCGTAATAATGATAACGGTTTTCCAGCTTTGATTTCCAGCTTCAGCCAAAAGTACATCTGTTACAAAGGATACTGACGCAAGAACAAAAAGAATAGCTGTAAATGGATTAATGAAAGCTTCAAAAATCCTTACCGGCAAAGACTTTTTCTTGCCATGATCTATTTTATTTTCACCGTATTGATAACGCATTTCATCAACCATAAACTTACTAAGCCCTTGTAAAGATGTGTTCATTTCTCTGAGTAAGGCCTCGGCTTCTCTGACTGAGGCTTCATAATATCTTTTATCTGTAATATTAGGCCTGGCCACATTTGTCGCAAACAATGGATTATTTTTCTTGCTTGACTTCTTCATAGGGCTATACATCCTTTTCTTTATGCTCAACATAGACGGTTGGGCAATATCGGCATAAAATGCCCAGCCACGGATGGCGTTCTTTTTATCTTGTGCCATCAAGAAAATCAATTATTTCTTTAACTGATTCTTCATAATCTTGAAAATAATGTCCAGTTAAGTTCAATACTTTATGTGTGACATTTATTTTAAAATTTTGCACAATAGTATCACACATATCTTTACTTGGCCAATAGTTATCTGAATCAGATGATAGTAATAAAAGTTTGCCTTTAAACTCTTTTAAGTCAATAAGAACTTTATTATTTTTGTTCTCTGAGATTGATTTTATTGAACAAGACAAATAGATTTTATTTTTTATATCCTTTAATATTTTCCTATTGTATCTAAACTTAATAAAAGGAAGTTGCTTGCCATTTAAAGTCCAGCTTGATTTGGGAAATATAAAATCAAGAAAGTTTTTGACCAAGCCTTGCCAGACATAACAGCTGGGCACACAAGCAACTACAGCCTTAGCATTTATGTGTTTCGAAACTAAAAGCAAAGCTGCTTCTGCTCCTTTTGAATTAGCTACTATTGTTATGTCTTCATCTTTCAAGTTCAATTTCGATTTAATTATATTTATGCCATTAATGAAATATTCTAATGGAACTTTGGATAAATTTTTTGGCAATTCGCCAACTCCAAAATATGCAAAAATCAATACACTATAATGTTTCAATAAATAGTCTAATAATATCTTTGATATACTCCATATGCCTTTTCGGCTTCCTCCAATAATTATCAATAAAGGTTTTCCTTTGTTTTCATAAAAATCTGCATACAATTCTTTTGTTCGAAATTCCTGCATAATATTTCTCCTCCTACACAAATTCATTAACGGCTATCGCCACGGATGGCGATCTTAATATAAAAAATTTTGCCCAACTTTCGTACAACGTGGAGTGTAAGCGACGTTTTGCGATGCGACCGCAGGGAGCATTGGCGTGACTTTTGCTTCTGCAAAAGGCATGACAAAGCAAAATGTGCCCGAAGGGCCGTAGGGGCACAGCCCCGGAGCGCTTACACTGGGTTGTACGAAGGTGCGCCAGTGTTTTACTTCTTATCTTCTTTATATTTCCATAAGTATATACTTAATATTATACAAAATAATCCCAAAATGATAAAGAATCCCCATATTATATTAAATTGAGGATTCGGAGCAGTAAACATATAATTTACAATATTCATCATGAATTTTACATTCAGTAAATTTAGAATACTATCAAATAATAAATATATTCCACCAAATAAATAAATCCACCTCCACCATTTATTATTTTTGAAATTGATTATAAATGTTAAGATGGCAAATATTGATAATAATAATATTATTATTCCTAACAAATAAGCGAAAGCATTTTTATTATTTGATAGTGATAACCAAAATGTTGAATAAGTATTTGGACTAATAAATGCCCATATTCTATGAAGATGAAATATTCCAAAAAAGAGAAAGAATATTGACTCAAACTTATAAATATTCATTTATTTTATTCCTTAATATTATTTTATATGATGCCTGGCGCATTTTCGTACGACGGGCGTCGGGTTGGCGAAGTGCCCGACGAGAGTTTGCTCTCGGAAGGGCATTTAGCCAATCCGAAGATGTACGAAGTTGCTCCGCAACAAGCACATCGAGGGCTTTAGCCCGACGCCCGATGTTCAAAATTGCGGAGCAATTTTGAACAGCGTTCCCAGCATAAAAGAAGTTCCGCCGAAGGCGGAATTTGGGTGAGCCCGTAGGGCGAACATTTTATGCTGTGTTATATGAAGTGTCGCCATTTCTCCTATTCAATCTCTCCTTCATCTAAGACAATTGTTCCGTCTTTACCAGAATACATTCTCTTATTATCTGAGTTAAATTCATACTTGACATCTAGAGGCAAAGATTCTATAGATAATATTTTATAATGCTTACACTTATAGATATGATTGTTTCCCTTTTCTCCAGCAACATAAATTTCAAATGATAATATAAGATGAGGTGCGTCATAGATCACTTTGAATTCATCAGAAGGCGAAAAATAAAAACTTCTTTGTGTTGTTCCTATGTTCTCTATATTATAAGTTTTGCACTCTAAATAATAAGGAGTTTTGTTAAACCAAAAAAGTATATCAGGATATCCCATCGCTTTTTTATGACCGCTTGGTCTTACTGGAATATCTGCCATTAACCCTAAAGAATTCAATGCTTTCCGGACATAAGGCTCTATATCATTTCCTACTTCATTGGGTCTTGGTCTTAAAATTCCTGTTTTGTTTATCTCTCTTCCTGCATTCAATGCAGCTTGTTTCAATAAACTTAAAATCTCTTGATGTTCTTGCTTTGTGAAATCAAAAGAGAGAACTTTTTTGCCAGTCATTGCTTCAATAACAAGATTAAAAGGGATATCTTTTAATGGTTGAAGCATTTGTTTTATAATATTCTCAAGTCTTTTTGTATATTCATTCTTAGTCATTTTATTTCACCTTTTTAAAAA
The DNA here is from genome assembly GCA_011334435.1 of Candidatus Poribacteria bacterium. GTDB lineage: Bacteria > Poribacteria > DTPJ01 > DTPJ01 > DTPJ01 > DTPJ01. The sequence continues at coordinate 5,598 of DTPJ01000464.1, forward strand.
TTAGAATATTTTCTTTTTTCATTGCATTATAAAGTCCAAAGATTATTTTATTTATATTCTTGACTAAACAGAATCCAAGACTTTCCATGTATCTAATGGTAAATTCTACTGTTTTTACTTCCTGTCCTTGATAAGTAGCATTACCGATGACTATAACAGTATATTTATTAGGTTTTAGCACTCTATACATTTCTTTATATGATTTTTTCATATCTTCGTTATAAAGGTCGACCCTGCTTTTTGCATTTCCTCTTACTCCAATAAAATCATCTCTCATTTTTAATACATCGTATCCTAAATCTTTAAGCGAATGAGCATCATTCTGGACATAATCAAGTGCAATTGAGTAAGGTGGAGATGTAATTATTCCATCTACTGAATTATCAGGTAATTTTATATTTCTTGAATCCCCAACTTCAATTTTTATATCTCCCAATTTTAAATTTAATTGTTCTTTTATCTGAATATAATCTTCTATAGAAGCCAACATCAAATCAACATTTCTAAGAAAAGAATTAACAAAATCACGATTTCGGCGTGAATTATCACTTACAGCAAGTAATCTCGCTAATATATAAAAATTTCTTACTCTCTCGTTTTTTGATAATTTATTTAAAAAATTATAGTAATTTTCATTGGTTTGGAATAAATTTGGGACAATATTTGCTGAAATTTCATTCTTTATTTTTTTTATCTCGTCTATAATATAAACTGATTCTGTTTTTACTCTACCTTGAATAACACAAAGTGGCGAAATATCTATGCCAATAAAATTTATCCCCAAAAGCTGTGCTTCAAGCGCTGTTGTTCCGCTTCCTGAAAAAGGATCAAGGACAGTATCGCCCTCTTTTAATTCTATAATGTTTAGTAATGCTCTAATCATTTGGGGATGGAATTTTCCTTTATATGGATATATCCAGTGTGTTAAATATTGATTTACAGAACGAGTTTGATTCTTCTGAATTATTTGAAAATAATCTGTAAATTGACCATCAACAGTTTTGTAATAAGAACCCTTTCTTTTTATTAAATCTTTATTTTCATCTGATTTATTCAATATTCTAAATTCTCTTAATCCATTTGTTACTTCAAAATCAACGCCTAAAGCCTTCAACTCTAATTCTGCTAAAGATAATTCGTAAATAAACTGGACATTATCCAATAAAATTAAATCCTTTTTGTAATCATGATTGTCTATTTCATAAGCCCAAAATTGACTTTCTGCTCTATCTAACATTATTTCACCTTTAGTTTTTAATCTTTTTATTTCCATTAAACTTTTCTCCTTTTAAAATTAATGGCGACATTTCATACAACGGGCGTCGGGTTGGCGAAGTGCCCGACGAGAGTTTACTCTCGGAAGGGCATTTCGCCAACCCGAAGATGTGCGAAGTTGCTCCGCAACAAGCACATCGAGGGCTTTAGCCCGA
>DTPJ01000460.1 GCA_011334435.1 Candidatus Poribacteria bacterium
ACTGGTCCTTTAGAGACCCAATGGATTTTGCCTTCTAAAAGGATTAGTATTTTCTTTCTCCGATCTACTGGTGACAAATTTATTGTTGACAAACTTTTTCATAGGTGACAAACTTTTTCATAGATGGCATTTTGCTTTATCTAATGAGCATTTTCATATAAACACTTAATTCAAACCTTGATAAATACTGGTTTCGGATAGCATCTCAGAATTACCAGATAGAAATGATAGTAAAAGGATTTTGAAAATGAAATACAAAAACCATAAAGTTGATCTCTGTGTTGTAGGTGGCGGATTAGCGGGGACGCTTACTGCTATCGCTTCTGCTAGGCATGGCGCGAAGGTTTTACTAATGCAGGATAGACCTGTGCTTGGTGGTAACGCTTCATCAGAAATTCGTATGTGGGTCGGTGGGGCGCATGGAAAAAATAACCGAGAAACAGGCATCCTTGAAGAGATAATGTTGGAAAATCTCTACCGCAACCCATATCGCATCTATTCAATATGGGATAGCATCTTATATGAAAAGGCAAAATTTGAAGACAATATAACATTATTATTAAATTGCTCGTGTAATGACGCACTAATGGACGGAAATATCATCAGAAAAATAAAAGGCTGGCAACTTACGACTGAAACATGGCATACAGTAGAGGCATCATTGTTTGCCGATTGCTCTGGTGATAGCATCCTTGCCCCATTATCAGGTGCGGAATTCCGAATGGGACGGGAATCTTCTCATGAATTCAACGAAGATATAGAGCCAGAGATCGCAGATAAAAAGACAATGGGCATGAGTTGTCTTATTCAAGCTCGCGAAACGGATAGTCCAAAAAAGTTTATACCGCCATCATGGGCTTATAAATATAAATCTGACGACGATCTGCCGTATAGGGGTCACGACGTCAGAAACTCAAATTTTTGGTGGATTGAACTTGGCGGAGAACAGGATACTATCCAAGATACCGAAGAAATAAGAGATGAGTTATTAAAAGTTGCCTTTGGTATCTGGGATCACATAAAAAATTACGGCGATCATGGTGCTGATAACTGGGTGCTTGACTGGGTAGGATTTCTTCCCGGAAAACGAGAAAGCAGGCGATACGTCGGGGATTACATATTGACACAAAACGATGTTCGTGCAGAAGGACGTTTTGATGACATCGTTGCCTATGGAGGATGGTCTATGGATGATCATCATCCCGGCGGTATGAATTGGAAAGGGCAACCTACGATCTTTCATCCTGCACCTTCTCCTTATGGAATTCCATATCGCTGTCTTTACTCAAAAAATATAGACAATCTTCTTTTTGCAGGCAGAAATATAAGTGCTACCCATGCGTCTATGAGTTCCACAAGGGTTATGGCTACATGTGCAGTGATCGGTCAAGCTGTCGGCACTGCATCTGCAATTGCTATAAAATATGGGCTTTCTCCAAGAGGTGTATATCAAGAAAAACTCAAAGAATTACAGCAAACATTAATGGACGACGATTGCTATCTGCCTTGGAAAGTTAGAGAAATACCTGATCTGTCAAAATTTGCTAAATTATCCGCTTCTGAAGGTGATCCTGAGTTCTTACGCAATGGTATTGATAGACCTATCGGCGACGCGGATAATGGCTGGACAGGAAAGATCGGTTCATGGATAGAATATTCTTTTATGTCTCCGCAAGAGGTGAACGAATTTCGGTTTATCTTTGATAGCGATCTGAACAGAAAACCGCTTAACATGCCATGCAATTATCCATTAAAACCACAATTTGCAAGCATTCCAGAGACAATGACAAAATCTTTCCGTATAGACTTCTTAGATGATAATGGCGTGTGGCAGACTTTATATCAAGAAAACAACAATTATCAAAGATTAGTCCGTATAAAGAAAAGCGTTAAAACGAAGGCTGTTAGGTTTATCCCATTGGCGACATGGGGAAGTGATAATGTGCATCTCTTTGCTTGGGATGTAAGATAGACAGATATTGCGGGGAAGTAAAATATGAAAATCACCTTTATTGGTGCTGTCCAGACCGTTACAGGTTCAATGCACCTGTTAGAAGTGAATGATAAAAGAATCCTCTTGGATTGTGGGTTATATCAAGGTAAACGTAAGATCGCTTATGAATTAAATAAAAACTTTCCTTTTGATCCTGCGGAAATAGACATACTTTCGTTATCTCACGCACATATAGATCATAGCGGAAACATACCAACGCTTGTCAAGATGGGGTTTAAGGGAAAAATATTCGCTACATCTGCTACCGTTGATCTATGTGAGATAATGTTATTAGACTCTGCACATATTCAGGAGAAAGACGTTGAGTTTGTAAATATAAAGCGTGAGAAACAGGGGAAAAACCTATTTGAACCGCTTTACACTCAAGACGATGCTATGCGTGCATTGGAGCATTTCGTCCCTGTGCCTTATGAGAAAAAGATTGAACTATGTTCAGGCGTTGAGATAACATATCACGACGCGGGGCATCTTCTTGGGTCTGCTGTCACAACGATAAATATAACCGAAAATGGAAGTAAGAAAAGGCTTGTATTTACTGGCGATCTTGGGCGAAAAGGTATGCCAATATTAAAAGACCCAACTCCAATTCATAATGTTGATTATCTTATAACAGAAAGCACTTATGGAGATCGCATCCATTCTCCAGAGAAAGACGTAAAAGCCCATCTTGCAGACCTGATTATGAAGATCGCTTTAAACAGAGCCAAACTGATTATACCAGCATTCAGCGTTGGCAGGACACAAACCATTGTTTATTTTTTGAATCAGTTATATAACGAGGGCAGGATTCCACAAGTCCCTGTTTTCGTTGATAGTCCGCTTTCAACTAAGGCGACTGAAATATATAGCAGGCATGAAGATTGCTTTGACGCAGAAGCATTGGAAATGATGATGAACGGAGTAAGCCCTTTCACTTTCAAGACGTTAGAATATATAGAAGATGTTGAGGAATCAAAAAAGTTGAATAGGATGGACGGTCCTATGGTTATAATTACCGCATCGGGAATGTGTGAGTCGGGACGGATACTCCATCATCTCGCAAATAACATTGAAAATAGGCATAATATTATTCTTATCATAGGCTTTCAGGCGGAAAACACTCTTGGCAGAAAACTTGTAGATGGGGAGAAAAACGTCAGAATTTTCGGCGATGAATATAGAGTGATGGCAACCGTTGAAGTAATAGACGCATTAAGCTCGCATCCAGATAAAAATGAGTTTATTGAATATTTTGATAATATTGAGACGAAATTGGAAGGTGTGTTTGTCGTCCATGGAGAGGTAAGTCAATCAGAAGCACTTGCAAAGACTATGGAATCAAGATACAATTGCTCAACGATAGTCCCAAGCCCAGGGGACACTATTGAGATATAATGATCAAGTATCAGGAATATTATGGAGATGAAAATAATCGCTTTTTTCTGCATCTTTTCGTTAATTCCTATAATGGTGTATGCTCTCCCTGTTCCAAAAGAAGGGCTATTGATCCCGAAATATCAAGTTGATGAAATCCGAGCGAAAGTAATAGGACTTGGCGATCATCCGATGATGAAAAAGGTCAAGGATAGGGCAGAAAAAGCGATATTGCAATGGACAAAAGATAAGCCCGAAATTGAAAAACACGTTGATAAACTATTGGACGTATGGTGGGAAAGCAATCCAAAGGAATATGTGCCTGAAGATGCCATATCCGTAGCTAAATTGTTAGGCGAGGCGATGGACAATACACCAAGCATGGCGTTTATATATTTCCTCACAGGAGACAGCAAATATGCAAATGCCTGTTACGAAATTATAGAGATGGCTGGTCGCGTTCCTCGTTGGGGCTGGTTCAACTGGGACGGTGCAAATATGCCTCAGATACACTATGGCATGCTTACTCGCAATATCGCTGTGACAATTGATTGGTGTTGGGACGGCTGGAATGGGCAACAACGAAAAAAGTCAATTGAAATTATTGCAGAAAAAGGCGTTGAAAGCTACTGGAGACTTGTAAATCATACGCCATTTATGGGTTATCATCATCTACGGTCAAAAAATCAAGGCAATAACGCTCTTTCTGCTGCGATTATGGCATCTCTTGTTGTTGGAGAAGATATTCCAGAAAATAAAGTATGGTTAGAGACGCTTATTGGCTCTTTTTCGTGGATTTTAACATGTGACATCGGATATGCGGGACAGAATTTGGAGTCAGGGTTGCCCGGATATTGGTCTGTATCTATGCAGAATTTATATACTACTGCTTCCGCATTATATAATGCCAAAGGGATAGACTTTCGCACTCATATCGGTTTTACGGAAGCGACATACTATCCATTATATCATGAAGCGACTGTTCCTCCAACTGAGGAAGGCAAACCTATTGAAAAAATGGAAGGCGGTTCATCGCTTATAGGAGGCAAACCTATTGAATTACCACATAAATATGGAGGTAGCTCGTGGTGGTTTGACTATGCGAAGAATTTTCCCGATTCATTAGCTGGCTATTTTGTCTCAAAGATATGGGACACGAATATTGAGGAAGCACATCAAGCAGGATTGTCAGACCCATTGATGGTGTTATGGGTAGCTCTTGCAGAAAAACCTGACAAAATTAACTATCCAAAAGCACTTTTTGGGACAACTGACAGAATGGCGATGTTCCGTTCTGGATATGGCTCTCCGCATACTTACCTTTACTTCAACGGCGATATATTCCTTTCATCACGAAACGAAATCTTATGTGCTACTTCGGGTCTCTCATGGCATTTTCCATGGCATCAATACGCAATCGCTGAATCAGTCATAGAAACAGAAGGGAAGCGGTTTTCCCCTAGCATGCTAATATATGGATATTATGATCGGGATTTTGTCAGTATGATTCAATCAAAAAGCTGGACAAGTAATGTCGCATATTATAAAAAGAAAGAGCAAGAAGAGTCTTATAAACAATATAAAGTTCGTAATAGGGATATAATCTATGTCCGATCAGATAATTGGGATAGGATTTCGGATTATTTTATTTTTATTGACCGTGTTGAGCATGATAAACCTGCTTGGCATAGCTTCAATTGGCATCTTTGGAATAGTCCGGGCAATGAAGGAAGTTATGAGATAATCTCTCCGAATACTGTCATAGGTCATCGTCCAAATGCAGATGTCCTGCTTGTTACTCTATCGCATAACAAGATGGGCTATGAAACTCAGGGCATACCATCTCAACCAATTGTAAGCTATCAGATGGATCATAACTCACTTTTGCTTCGTGCCATCGCTGGCGGTATGACAGAGGTTTCTGAGACACAACAGGCTATACCTGCTGATCTATGGACAGAAGGAGAGACAACCGAAATAAATGGACGGACAGCTAAGCACTTTTCTAACTTTAAAGACCTTAGACCGTCTCTTGAATCTCCGATTAAACTCACACAAGGCGTCCGATATAAAGTAAGTATTTACGCCAAAAAGCGTAACGCAAGGGTTTATGAGAATTTCGCATGGACGATCAATTTGATTTTGTTAGATGATGACGAAAACGTAGTCCAAATGGTAGAAACTGGCGAACGTGAGCCTGATCCGCTTAGGATCACCGATCCTGCATCGTTTAGATCGGACTATGATTGGCTTGAATCTGTGACATATTTAGACGCACCAAAAAACATCGCCAAAATCAGGGCAGAATTGCTTCCTGCAACATGGGGTCATGCCCCGTATGAGCTAAAACCTGACTCTGAATTATGGCTTTCTGATATGGTAATTACTCCCCTTGGTATCCCTAAGAGAACAGAAAAAGAGAGGATCGTTACATTGGTAATGCCGATGGAAAAGAACGCCAAAATTCCAAGAATAATCATTAGAGATACATCTCAAAGCTTACAGGCGGTCATCCAACATCCAGACGGGACAAATGATGTTATATCAATTGATAATAACTATGTTACACGGATAATGAGAAGAGATCAAATCGGGATCAAGAGGTTTTCAGGGGTCACAATGCCAGTGCAGTTTTGCACTAATTCATTAGAGAACCAAGATCAGCTTAAAAAGGGCTTGTCAAAATTAACTCAGGAAGTCATAAAAGAGCGTGATAAATACACATCAAAAGGTTGGGACAACATCGCTTTATATGCAGAAGTTACTGCGTCAGGCACTCGCGATCAAAGATTTTCTCCAAGACATGTAATTGACAATAAAACATGGGAATTTCCTGCAGATGGGGTATTAGATTATTCGCTTGGAGAAATCCAGACAACACAAGGCTTCGGCTATGGAAGAAATGAACGTGTGTCTTATACAGAAAATATGAGCGAATTGCCTTTTCATATTCCGCCGACCTATTGGCTACTTCCTTATTGTCAGACAGGTGATATTACATTAAAACTCAAATTTCCAAGCAAATTAAAATTAGTCCGCATATTGAACACATCAAACGCAGGGCTTTATGATTATGGGACAATTGACTTCCGCTTAGAATTATTAGATAAAAATCAAAAGGTTGTATATACGAAATCTGGAAGTTTTGGCAAAGTTTGGGATCGTGCATTTAAATCTGCATTTGCTATGCCTGAATTTTTCAGTTCCTATGGTCCTACGTTTGAAGGGTTGCTTACTCCTGGGTCAAAGTTGCCTTTTGGAAGTGGCTGGCAGGATATTAATATTGAATACTCGGGCATTGTCCATTATGTCAGGGTCGTAATTTTGAATTATTGGGCGCTTGGGGGAGGACTAAACGAAATTCAGGTCTATGCAAAAGATTAAGGTTTATCCTCAATAATCTCAACTATTTTAATACCACAAACGTTTGTTTTTCTCAAATGCTTATCATAAATTTTTATAGGTATAAACGAGAGAAAAAATAAAGCTAAACCAATGGATAAACTAAATATCTGGTTATCAAATGCGAGATTAGCTAAGATAACACTTATAAGCAAAACTAACAAAGGTAAGCCGAAGACTAATAAAGATGAGCCTAAAAGCATCTTAGAATTTACGCTTAAACCTACTTTATCCCCTATTTTTGCACCGATAGTATTC
>DTPJ01000535.1 GCA_011334435.1 Candidatus Poribacteria bacterium
AATCCGAGTTAATGCCATTGCACCTGGACTTGTTGAAACAGAATTGGCATTAAGAACATTTAATTTGCTTTCTGGCGAACAGATAGAACAACTCCGTAAAATGCACCCACTTGGATTTGGAACCGTTGAGGATATTGCCTCTATTATAGCTTTTGTTGCTTCGGATGAAGCTAAATGGATGACGGGAGCCATATTGACTATTGATGGCGGATGCTCAGCAAAATAGTGTAATTATCAGATTGTCTCTTTTAAAAATAAACTTAACTGTAAAATATCTCAATAAGAAATGGATTCAAAAATGGCAGAAATTGCATTTATAGAATATTATTTACCACAACAAATACTAACCAATGAAGACCTACAAGACCTTTTTGATGGCTGGTCATCAGAGAAAATTTACCAAAAGACTGGAGTTTCAGTGCGTCATATTGCAGCACAAAATGAATGTTCTTCTGATCTGGGTATCGAATCTGCGCGTAAACTAATAACACAAAATGGTATTGATCCTAATGATATAGATGTTCTAATATTTTGCACAGAAACACCAGACTATTGTTTACCTACGACAGCTTGTATAGTTCAAGATCGACTTGGATTGCCAAAATCATGTGCGTCTTTTGACATTAATTTAGGTTGTTCAGGGTTTGTTTATGGACTTTCAATAGCTACTGCTTATATTCATAGTGGGATGGCACACAATGTTTTACTAATTACCGCAGAAACGTATTCCAAAGTGATTAATCCATTAGATAAATCTACTCGCACCATTTTTGGGGATGCAGGTGCTTCTACTCTGATATGTGCAGATCGTGGATTTGCCAGGATTGGCGATTTCGTTTTTGGGACCGATGGTTCTGGTCATAAAAATCTTATAGTTCCTACCAGTGGTTTTAGAATACCAAAAACTGTTGAAACCTCGTTGGAAAAAAAAGATGAAAGTGTAAATTTGCGTTCTCTTGATAATCTTTACATGGATGGTCCCAGTATATTTACGTTCGCGCTTGATGTTGTTCCCAAAACTATTTCTGAACTCCTTGATAAAGCTAATCTTAGTATTGATGATATTGATTTTTTTATATTTCATCAAGTTAGCAAATTTATGCTCCAACATCTTATACAAAAACTTCATATTCCTGAAGAAAAAGCACCGATTAATCTTGAAAATTATGGAAATACTGTATCTTGCTCTATTCCTATTACATTAAGAGATTGTCAACAAAAAAATCTGTTCAAAAAAGGCGATCGAATTATGCTTATTGGATTTGGAGTTGGGTATTCTTGGGCATCAGCATTGCTAGAATGGAAGGACGAAAGTATTCCCTAATAGATTTAAAACGAAATTAGATCAAATCATTTATTGCTTATATCATCAATAGAAGAGACCTTCAATATTTCTCTTACAGCAGATGAAGTAACTGAGATGGTAACATTTGAGAAAGCTAAGGATTTTGTAATAAAAAATCTTTCTAACAGAAAAGGTATAGAAATTTATTGATAAATAGGTGCAGTACAAAAATAAATAGAGGGAATATATGGATGCCAAAATAAACAATACTAAACGCTACATATATCATATTAATAAAATTATACTTCCAATTGCGTTCGTATTTCCTGCATTGATCTTATTTCTTATAGGCGAAACTATTGGTGGCATTACAAAAATGTATCTTATCATAGTATTGCTTTTTTTGATAGGCTATCCGTTGATCAAGCGAAAAAATCTGGAATTATCAGAAATCCTTATATATTCTATAACTATTGGTATAGTCTTAGTTGCATTAGTAACGTTTATCGCTTCATTTACACGAAATATCTATGTCTATTTCTCATCAGTTTTTTTGTTGTATTGTATTGCCTTATTTGGTGCTTTCAGTTTGTTTAAATCACGACTATTTTCGTATCATTTTAGCATTGAATCTATCAAAAAACATTTATCAACTCGACTTTATTTTTTGATATTTATTCCTATATTTCTAGGAGTTATACATTATTCTTTAATTGACATATTACTTGTTAACTCTCCTTTACCTATCAAGACACTTACACAAAAAGCTCCACTACCAAAGACAATTAAAGATAATATTATAACAAGTATTGACGAAAAAGTTATAATATACAAGCAAAATTCTTCTGATTTGCTTTACTACATTGGTAAAGCTGAAATTATTAAAAAATATGGTTTCCCTATCCTCAATCCGATATATGTTCAGTCAGATAATGATCCTGTTTATTCATCAAAATATCAATTTATGAGTCATTACATGGTTCCTATGTATTGGATTGGTTTAAGCCGTATGTTTGGTTTGACAATTATCCAATCATCAAAAATCAGTGCAGTAATTGGCTATCTTATTATATTTGGTGCGATCTACCAAATATCCAGACTTATTGGTTTAAGCCACAATAAATCTCTGTTAGCAGGTGCTATGTCAATTGTTTGGGGGAAAATGATAGGATTTTTTTCATATCTGTTGAAAGGTGGCATTACAGGATGGGCTTTTTCAGGGTCGTTTTATCATAACCCACCTCAACTGCATTCAACGGCTATAGCATTTGTTGGATTAGCTATGGTTATCACATATTATAAAAATCGTGAAAAGAACTTACTTTATCTTTCTGCGTTTTTAATAGGTTGGTCTTCGCATTTTAAACCTGCATTTATGACTATTATCCCATTTTCGTTATTATTGTTATTTCTTTTTACCAAACAATATAAATTTCCTGAATGGTATATCTCTGGTGCGATCTTAGTTGTTCCTTTGTTGATGTGGATAATACCAGGATATGTATTTTCTCTACAACCAAATCCAATAAATGCAAAGTTTGCATTATTCAATAGATTGTTAGATGATGTTTTACAGGAATCTAAAACAGGTATAGTTCTAGGTTTTGTAAAGAATACAATAATCATGGTTTGTAGCTTGGGAACCATTTTAATAGCTATTATATGGTCGATTTGGCGATCAATAAAAGACAAAATAAAAATTTGTGATACTAATTCTGTTTACACTATAACAGCTGTGTCACTTTTTCTTTTAGGTCTTTTTGAAGCCCTTTGTTTTTATGAACCTGGGGAAAAGTATCGTCATGGTAATTTTATTTGGGCATTAAGTAGTGCGATTGGATATTGTATCCCAATGATTATTGCTTTTTACTCATATTTGAAATCTAAAAAATTGAAATTTATTGTCATACTATTAATTACGTTGCATTTAGTAAGTGGTTCTTTATATAGCTTAATTTATGTTACAGATATGACTAATATGAACGCTATATATAGCGACGATGCTAACGGATTGTTAGAGTTAGGAAAAGTTTTAGATAGCAATTCCCGGGGAATATGTTTATATTCTCCGATATTATCTACATGGACAGAAATTTACTCCGGAGTTCCCTGCTCTCCACTAGATACAAACATCAAATTTTATCCCGAATACTATTCTGCTTTAATCTGCCTTGACTTAGATGAAATATTGAGGAAAATAGAACCCGATTTCATTGTTTGGGATGTTAGAAAAAGTCAATCAGAATCCAATAAAATGGTTTCCTCATATTATAAGTTCTACAAATCTAAACAATGGGGATTAGAAATATATCTTAATAAAGATAAACATCCTTTATGATTGAGCATATACTTATGGTTCACAACTATTATCAATCTCATGCGCCAAGCGGAGAAGATATTGCTTTTCAAGAAGATGAAAAATTGCTTCGCTCAAAAGGACACAAGGTAACCATATTTACTCGCCATAATGACGAAATAAATCAGTTGTCATCATTAAAAAAATTAGCTCTTCTGTATCAAGTATCATGGTCGAGGCAATCTTATTCAAGATTGGAGCAGTTGATTAAGCAAAACAAGCCCGATATTGCACATATCCATAATACATTTCCACTTATTAGTCCTTCTATATATTATGTGCTTAAAAAATATAATATACCAATTGTGCAGGTTATACATAACTATAGATTATTCTGTGCTTCAGGTATATTCTATAGAAAAAATAGCATCTGTGAGAAATGTCTTGAACATGGAAATATTTTCGCTATAATTTATGGTTGCTATCGGAATTCTCGTATTCAAACATTACCACTTGTATTTATGCAGAAGACTCATGAATTTTTAAAAACATGGATAAAACAGATAGACATGTTTATTGCCTTAACGGATTTTTCCAGACAAAAACTTATTCTAGGAGGTTTACCTGAGGATCGCATTGCTATAAAACCAAACTTCTTTTCATATTTACCGGAACCATATTATAAACATGAAGACTATGCGATCTTTCTCGGGCGGTTAACTGTTGAAAAAGGAATTCTAACGTTAATGAAAGCATGGAAAAATCTAAAAGATATACATATAAAAATAGTAGGCGATGGTATTCTGAAAAACGAGGTAATCTCTGCCACTAAGGAAAATCCCGCCATTGAATTTCTTGGATTCAGACCGAATGAAGAATGTATTGAGTTGCTAAAAAAATCTATGTTTATGGTGATGCCTTCTGAATGGTATGAGGGATTTCCTATGACAATACGTGAAGCCTTCGCTTGTGGTAAGCCTGTTGTTGCTTCTCGCTTAGGAGCGATGGCTGAAATAATAAATGATGGTGCGACAGGGTTATTGTTTGATACTGGCAATCCCAATGATTTGGCATCAAAAGTGCGTTGGTTGGTGGAGCATAAAGATTTTGCTATATCAATGGGAAAATCTGCTCGTTTAGAGTTTGAAGCAAAATATACAGCTGAAAAAAACTATGAAATACTAATGGAAATATATAAAAAAGCTTATGATATAAGCAAATCAAAGAGTTAAAATTATCTATGGAGATTAAAAAGATAAATATACTTGGAGTTGGCATTAGTGAAATAGATATGAAATCTGCACTTTCTCAGATGGAGAATCTAATTCTTGAGAAAAAGCGGGGATATATATGTGTATGTCCTAATCATACTATTATGGAAAGTCAAAAAGACCCAAAATTACGAGATATTGTCAATTCCGCAGATATGGTAACCCCTGATGGAATGTCTATCGTATTGGCAACTAAGCTACTTGGACATCGGAAAGTCAATCAAGTAACTGGAACAGATTTAATGCTTGCTTTTAGTGAGCTATCAAGCAAAAAAGGTTATACGCATTTCTATTACGGCGGAGCTAATGGCGTTCCTGAAAGACTTGCAGAAAAGATGCTAAAAAGATTTCAAAATCTTAAAATTGTCGGGACATATTCTCCTCCCTTCCGAGAACTAACAGAAGAAGAGGATAAAGCAATTATTGAAATGATTAATAATGCTAAACCTGATGTAGTTTGGGTTGGGTTAGGTATGCCTAAACAGGAGCTATGGATTGGCAAGCATTTTGGCTTGATTAACGCTCCTATTATGATAGGTGTTGGAGCCGCTTTTGATTTTATCTCAGGGAGAAAGAAGCGAGCTCCAAAGTGGATGCAACGAATGGGATTAGAATGGCTATATAGACTAATTCAAGAACCGAAAAGGCTTTGGCGAAGGAATCTTTATCATCCTATATTTTTCTTTAAGCTTTTCCTTCAGATTTCAGGTCTTAAAAAGTTTTCTATCCGTAATTAGCTATTTTAATATTTTTGCCAACTTTTGCAGATTCATAAGCAGAATTTATAATCTCTATATTTATTAGACCAGAAGTCCCAGATGCAAGCGGTTCTTCTTCGTCATTAAGGCATCTGCTATAATGCTCAAAAAGATTTTTATATAAGTTTTCAGATGGCTTAGATTCCTCTTTTTCTATATCTTTAGTATAAATTTTTAACTTATATTCCTGATACCCTTTGCCTGAATATGCAATTATAGTCCCTTCTGTTCCGTATATTTCAAGCGTGCTTTCGCTGAATGGGACCGCGTAACTCATATCGGCGATAGCATTAGCACAATTTTTCATTTTTAACATTACCGTCGCTGTATCCTCAACTTCCCACTTCTTAAATTTTGAGCTTGAAAACATACAAACTTCTGAGACATCACCTAACAAGTAACTTATCAGGTCTATCGCATGCGCCCCCATATCCATAAGGACACCACCGCCAGATTTTTCGGGGTCTCTACGCCATACGCCCTCTTCTATATTATATGATTTCAATAATGCAACTCGTGCTTCCACTATTTCACCTAACATACCGTCATCAATCAATTTTTTGATCTCCTGAAAGCAACTATGAAACCTTAAAAGGAAACATACTTGAAGCATTACACCATTGCTTTTACATGCGTCAATCATACTTTGACATTCGTTAACATTCATTGCCATAGGTTTTTCGCAAAGGATATGTTTGCCATGTTCCGCTGAAAGTATAACATGCTCACAATGTAAATAGACAGGCGTTGCGATATGGACAGCATCTATCTGATCGTCAGAAAGCAAATCTTCAATGGAATTATAATATGCTTTTGCACCATGTTCTATGGCTAACTTCTTTGCTCTCTCTATGTCTCGGACCATAAGTGCATGTAATTTATTTCCTTCGGCTATATTTATCGCCGGCATTCCTCGTCTATTTGCCACTCCACCTGCGCCTATAACTCCCCACCGAACGATCATATTTAATCACCTACCATATATAAGATGTTTCCCAATATGAGGGAGGAGCATCCTTCCATTCAGGCATGCTAAGTCCTGTTGGATCATAGATGATATTGCCTGCTCTTATGGTCATTACACATTCTAATTTTTGATCGCCGATCATTTTAGTTCCCCCACAATCTGTAAAACCAAATACGCCTTTGATATGTTTTAAAACAGTTATATCTGCTTCACTGCCTACGCTCAAAGTTCCAAGATCAGAACGATCAATTTCTTTTGCAGGCGTTACAGTTGATCTCATTATGACTTCATATAGGGGCATGCCTATACTTAGGCATTTTGACATGACGTTTATCATATTAACTACAGGTCCGTTTATGTTTCCCATGTGAAGATCAGTGCTAATGGAATCAGGCACAAAACCGCCTTTTATCGCAGGAATAGCATTTCTGAACCAAAAGCT
>DTPJ01000777.1 GCA_011334435.1 Candidatus Poribacteria bacterium
AAAAGTAGATATTATCTATATTTTTTGTTCTTTTAAGCTTTTTTATTTTGATTTTTTAGCAAAATCATCTTTTTATATCTCTTATATTTTAATTGATCCAAAGAATTTTATCAATATTTTTTATATCAATATTTTCTACATTTCAAATTTAGGTTTTATAAAATGTTAGTTGGCAGAGCAATACATACGCTTGGAAAAGATGGGCGAGTTAGTATCCCTTCCAAAATGCGAGAGACATTGATCAACAAATATGGCTCAGATGAACTATATATGGTTCTCTTGCCCTCTGACATTTTATGTCTATTTCCTGTTCAAGAATTTGAAAGATTGACAGAAAGATTTGAGAAGATAACAGAGAATTCTATTGAAAATGTTATTGAATCATTAGGTAGATACGCAATTATATGTTCAGATGCGATAAATTGCAAAATTGACAGTTCAGGGCGTATATTGATCCCGCCAGATATGAAGAAGGCAGCGCAAATTAAGCAAGAAATTTTGGTAATCGGCGCAAAAAATCATATTCAACTTTGGGACCCAGAATTATGGCAAAGGGAGCGAAAAAAGCTTGAGCGCAACTTCTTCTAATATCAATTTGGAAAAATGCTATTATTACTGATGTTTGGACAATTTTGAGTTAAAAAATGTTGTTAGCTAAACAAATTTACTTTTATTAGGAAGAGAAAATCTTAAAATCCCCCTTTATCCCCTTTTTTCAAAGGGGGAAACTAAAAAGTCATTTTTTTCAAAGAGGGGATTTCTAAAAGTCTCCCTTTGGAAAAGGGAGATTTAGAGGGATTTTCTAACTAAATATGTGATTATAATTTGTAAATTGTCCAAAGTTTAGTATTATTAAAAGGCTTTTATAGATGAGTTTTGAGCATATTCCAGTTATGTCCCGTGAGGTTATTGATTATTTATCAGTCAATAAAGGCGGAATTTATTTAGACCTGACTTTAGGGTTAGGCGGTCATGCGATAGAAATACTAAAATCAGACCCAGATGTGAAACTTATAGGAATTGATATAGATTCTGAAGCATTATCTATCGCTGGTGAGAGATTAAAAAACTATAAAGATCGGATTCATATAGTTCATGGCAATTTCGCTGATCTTGATTTAATTTTATCAGAAAACGGTATATCAAAAGTTGACAAAATATTAGCTGATTTAGGTGTCTCGTCAATCCAGCTTGATAAAGCAGAGAGAGGATTTAGCTTTCGTTTAGAATCAAATCTTGATATGAGAATGGATCAATCAGCAGGTCGTCCAATCTCTTATGAATTAAATAACGAGAGCTTTGATAATTTGGTAAAGATAATAAGGGAGTTTGGCGAGGAACGTTGGGCAAGACGGATCGCAAAAAATATTGTTATTGAGAGGGAAAAATCGCCGATAACTACTACGAAACAGTTGGCTGATCTAATTGTAAAAAGCGTTCCAAGATCAAATGAAGATATACATCCAGCAACAAGGACATTTCAGGCATTAAGAATTTACAAAAATAATGAGCTTGATAATCTCAAAATAGGTTTAGATAAAGCTATAAAGGCACTGAAAATCGGCGGTCGTATATGTGTCATATCCTTTCATTCGCTTGAAGATAGGATAGTTAAGGACATGTTCCGCACATTAGAAAAAGGCTGTGTTTGTCCTCCAAAAACGCCGAAATGTGTCTGTGGAAAAAAGTCCATAATTAAGGTTATCACTAAAAAGCCCTTGACCCCAAGTGAAGAGGAGATCAAACTTAATCCAAGATCAAGAAGTGCCAAAATGAGGGTAGCTGAAAAAACTCAGGACTGATAAAATGGCAAATTGGCGCAAAATTTTTGCAATCATATCAATCGTTTTTGTCATTATATCATTGCTTTTTCTTCGGGTGTGGATAATGTCAAACGCTGTTCAAATCGCCTGTGAGATCAACTCACTTGATCAAAAAAAGGAAGCCCTGGAAGAGGAAAACAAAAAAATGATGATTGAGTTAGCAACGCTCAAATCCCCTGAACGCATTAATAAAGTTGCAATTGATGATCTAAATATGGTGCGTTCATCTGACAGCAAGATCATTTTTCTGGAGAGATAATCTATGAAATAATAGCTATAATTGTTAGCGATAGCTTGGAGGGTTGTAACTATGGTTAGTATAGTTCGATCTGTAAAGCATGAGCAATTATCAAAGAGGATATGTAGAAGGTCGTCGTTTGCACTTGTGCTTGTGGAGTTATGCTTTGTTTTGTTAGCTATTCGTTTATTTTGTATTCAATGCGTCAATGGCGAGAAACTAAAAGCGGAAGCTGAAAAGTATCATCGCAAGATTGTAAGCGTCCAGCCAAGGCGTGGTGCTATATACGATAGAAACCACATTCCATTAGCCATCAGCACAAAATCATATTCCCTCTTTGGCGATCCCCAAGCTATCAAAGAACCAGAATCCGTCGCGTTATCATTATCATCAATTATTGAAATACCAAAAGAGGATATTTGCCGAAAACTTGAGCGAAATACAAGGTTTGTCTGGCTAAAACGGCAATTATCGGATTCCAAAGTAGATAAAATCAGGTTGATGAATATTGAAGGGATCAGTTTTCGTGAGGAAGGGAGAAGATTTTATCCACAGAAAGAATTAGCTTCTCAGACGATCGGTTTTGTTGGAATAGATAACTTTGGGTTAGAGGGTATAGAGAAAAAATATGATGCTTATATGCGTAGAGCAACAAGCGAATTTTCCACAAAGAAAGATCGCAAAGGGCATGACATAGAACCGAATAAATATGATAAACCTGCTCCGGGATATGATTTAATATTGACATTAGATACGGTTATTCAGGACATCGCTGAGCGAAAACTCCAATCCGCTTGTGAGCAATGGCAGGCAAAAGGCGGTTCTGTTATAGTTATGAACCCAACTAATGGGGAAATATTAGCTATTGCAAATTATCCTACTTATGATCTTAACAAAGCATTCAACGTAGATAACGATTGTAAACGTAATCGTGCTTTAATTGATCTTTTTGAACCCGGATCAACTTTTAAGGTTATCACCGCTTCTGCCGCGATCAATGAGAATGTGATCAGTCCAAACGACGTAATAAATTGTGAAAATGGCATTTATAATATGGGCAAATTTGTTATCCATGATACCAAAAATTATGAACAACTTACATTCAAAGAGGTCATAGAAGAATCAAGCAATATTGGGACTGTCAAGATTGCAAAACTGCTTGGTAGCAAAAAGTTATACGATTATATTAAGGCTTTTGGTCTCGGAGATAAAACGGGAATTGACACGCTTGAATCAAACGGATTCATACGAAATATTGATCAATGGACAGAACGCTCAATGGGGGCTGTGCCTTATGGTCAGGAAATATCCGTTACAGCCTTGCAGATGCTTTGTGCAATAAACGCCATCGCTAATGATGGGGTTATAATGAGACCTTTTATCGTCAAAAAAGTTGTAGATGGTCAAGAGACAATATTGGAGAATACCCCTAAGGTAAGCAAAACGCCAATATCAGCAAGGACAGCAAAGATAATGAAGAATATATTGCGAGGTGTTGTTGAAAATGGGACAGGACAATCGGCGAAAATTGATGGATATAACGTAGCAGGAAAAACAGGGACATCTCAAAAAGCGTCTGATGACGGGAAAGGGTATATCCCGGGCAAATATACAAGCTCGTTTGTCGGATTTCTTCCAGCAGATAAACCTGTAATCTCAATTATCGTCGTGATTGACGAACCTCAGGGACAATATTATGGCGGTATAGTCGCTTCTCCTGTATTCAAAGAGATCGCAACACAAATTATGCAATATTTGACTATCGGTCAGGGAGTTTGCATCGCAAAAGTCAATTCAACAACATAATTGAAGGCAACAAGAGGAATTTTAATGACATCTGTCTTATCGGAATTGTTAAATGGAATAGATATAATTGAGTATTCTGGCGATCTAAATATCCAAGTCAGCGGTGTTACTGACGACTCACGAGAGATAAAAGATAAAAATATCTTTGTCTGCATGCCTGCGGTCTATGAATCGCCCTATGCCAAATGGACATATCGCACTGATGGACACGATTATATCCCTAATGCCATAGATAACGGGGCATCGGCAATAATAGTCCAAAAGCCTTTAAATGAGATAAATCTAAAAGAAGGCATAACTTTTGTCCGAGTGAACGATACGAGATTTGCATTAGCGAGAGTTTCTGCTAAATTTTATGATTATCCATCTCGTAAACTCTTTATGGTAGGCGTGACTGGAACAAATGGAAAGACGTCAACCTGTTATTTATCAAAATCAATATTATCTTTTGGAGGGAAAAAAACCGCTATTCTTGGGACGATAGTTCAAAGAATAGGAGGCAAGGATATATCAGCAGGGATGACAACTTTTGAAGCTCATCGTCTTCAAAAAATCCTTAGCGACATAGTAAATGAGGGAATGGATGCGGTAGTAATGGAGGCTTCCTCCCATGCCCTTGAACTTAAAAGAGTTGACGAGGTTGATTTTGATGTCGCTGTTTTTACAAATCTGACACAAGATCACCTTGACTTCCATAAAGACATGAACGGTTATCTCCAAGCCAAGATCAAACTCTTTGCTGGTCTTGGCACTTATAAAAATCCAGTTTATGCTATTGTCAACGCAGACGACCCTGCAAGCGATAAGATTATTCATAGCACAAAGGCGGAAGTGATAACTTATGCGGTGAACAACAATGCAGACATCAAAATTAAAAGTTATCAATCAACACCACAAGGGTTGTCTTTTGTAGTTTCTGTTTATAATAAAGATGAAATTGAAATAAACCTTCAACTATTAGGTGATTATAACCTATATAATGCCCTTTCCGCTATCGGAGTAGGAGTTTCACAGGGATTAAGCCTTGATATTATCAAAAAAGGTCTTGAACAGGTTGATAGCGTTCCGGGTAGATTTGACCGAGTAAATTGTGGACAGGACTTCGTAGTTGTAGTTGACTATGCACATACACCAGATGCCCTTGAACGTGTTTTAACTGCTGCAAGAAAGTTGACAAAGGGCAGGCTTATAACAGTATTCGGTTGTGGCGGAGATCGTGACAAGACAAAAAGACCGATCATGGGGGAGACCGCCACTTCCCTAAGCGATTATACAATTGTCACATCTGATAATCCAAGAACAGAAGACCCTATGCAGATCATATCAAATATACTTGATGGCATTAAAAGCGGAGAATATGAAGTAATCCCAGATAGAAGATCAGCGATAAAAAGAGCTATAAGCATTGCCAAAAGTGGAGATTTTGTCGTCATAGCTGGAAAAGGACATGAAAATTATCAGATAATCGGCACTAATAAGATTCATTTTGATGATAAAGAAATTGCTTCTGAGTTTCTCAGAGAAATTAAAAATTGAAAGATGGAAGATTTTAAGGTCAGCGATATTATAAATGCGACCGCGGGGAGTCTGGAGAGGGGAAATCCAGCCACAACAATCAGCAACATATCTACTGACTCTCGCACTCTCAAAGAAGGCGATCTTTTCGTCGCATTAAAGGGCGAAAATTTTGACGGGCATGATTTTGTGTGTCAGGCTATTGAGAAGGGAGCAGTAGGTGTTGTCGTGTCGCGTGAGATACAGGGACTTGGCGATCTTATCAAAAAGCTATCTGCCAATCCCTGTATCATTATCGTCAAAAATACAACTATTGCACTTGGCGACATAGCAAGATGCTATAGGGAAAAATTCAACATTCCAATAATAGGCATTACAGGAAGTAATGGCAAAACAACAACAAAAGATATGACTTCTGCTATACTTTCTGGAAAATACAATGTCCTTAAAAATGAAGGAAACCTCAATAATACAATCGGGCTTCCTTTGACGTTATTTAGGCTTTCCAATGAACATCAGATCGCTGTGCTTGAAATGGGCATAAGCATTCCCGGCGAGATGTCGCAATTAGTCCGCATAGCTCAGCCAAGTTTAGGTGTAGTGACCAATGTAAGTGCAACGCATTTAGAGTTCTTGGGTTCTATTGAAGGCGTTGCCAAAGAAAAGCAGAAACTCGTTGAATTCTCAAAAGACGCGGTTCTCAATGCTGATGACGAGCTTGTTGCTAAGATGGCTAAGGTCGTCAAAGGCGATGTTATATTCTACGGCATAAAATCTTCTGCTGATGTCATAGCAAAGGACATTGTTCTTGATCAAGATGGGAGACCAGAATTTACTGTTTCTATAAAAAAACCTGTAAATGCCGAAGAAAAAATAAAACTTCCTTCAATAGGACGGCATAATATATATAATGCATTAGCTGGGATCTCTGTTGGCGTTGTATTCGGCGTTGATATTAGCGTCATAAAATCTGCAATTGAATCATATCAACCTATGTCTATGAGGATGCAGAAACTTATAATTGATGGCGTTACACTTATAAACGACACTTATAACTCCAATCCAGTATCAATGAAGCTTGCGATTGATTTTTTAAGGGAATTGAAGACTTCTGGAAGAAAAATCCTTGTCGTTGGCGATATGCTTGAGCTTGGCGAAAAAAGCGACGAGCTACACGATTCCATAGGGAAATATATCGGTGAGACTTGTTCTACTGATATGCTTATTACAGTAGGGGAAAAGGCAAGCATAATTGCAGAATCTGCGATAAAATCGGGAATTAGCGAGGACGTAGTGCTTGTATGCAAGAATAATTCCGAAGCGTCTGATCACCTTCACAAAATACTTAAAAATGGCGATATTGTTTTAATCAAAGGGTCTAGGGGGATGAAAATGGAGGAGATAGTTAAGTCTCTTCAAAAAAACCAATAGTTGACAGATTGAGATTTTTTGCTTCGCTCAAAACGACAATCCTGTATGTTGCCCTGAACGAAGTGAAGGGTCTCAACGACAAAGGAAACGCCTGTTATGTTTTATTATCTTTTTTTTGAAAAATTAATTGAATTTTTTTCGCCTTTTAACGTTTTCAAATATATCACCTTTCGTTCAATATATGCTGCGGTAACTGCA
>DTPJ01000213.1 GCA_011334435.1 Candidatus Poribacteria bacterium
ATGGCTTTTTAACTCTTTGAAAAAGGTTCTTTTGTCTTTCCCCCTTTGAAAAAGGGGAATAAAGGGCATACGCATTAAGTTAAGGGAAAAACGCTATTTTTAACGTGAGATAGTGTCGTCTTTAGCCCCGAAGGGGCGCCATATTTATAGAAACGATAAACGCCAAAATACAAAGCGGAAGCGGAGCGAAATATGATGGGAAAATATGTCGCTCCTAACGGAGCTAAAAGATTTTTTATTTATGTGTTTTCTATAAATATATCACCCCTTCGGGGTTAAAAATCCTTAACTTAATGCGTATAGGATAAAGGGGGATTTTAAGATTTTCTCTTTCTAATAAAAATAAATTTGATTGGCTAACAACGTTTTTTAACTCGAAATTGTCCAAACTTTAGTAGTATTTAACTAAATAAATTTCTCACTTCTGCAATGAACTTATTATAATTATGCTCAAAAATTAATCTATTTGACCGTTAGCATTTAGTATCTGATGTCCAGTTTCCAGTATTTAGCACACGCTTTTTCTAAGCTTTTGAATTCTTTTTCAAATCCTGATCTATCTTTATACGAAATCGCCCCAATTTCAACGATCATCTCTTCGTTGTTAGGCAATATTCTTATCCAAAGCTTTTTGTGGGAAGTATAAAATGAGATGAATAAGCCACAGACAATCAAAAAACAACCGACCCAAATTATAGATATTCCTTTGTCACTGATAACCTGTAATCCTGTATAATACTTTGATGGGGGATATATTGCGACAAATTCCAAAAAATAGTCAAATTTTTGGATATTTTTTAGCTCTGGAAACCTCAGAAATAGCCATAGCTGTTCTTTTTTTCCTTTCTTATCGCTTATTTCTAAAAAGGCTGCGGGATTTCTTGCCTCATCCGATCTGCTACCGATATTGCCTCTTTCATCTATAAAGAAATCTGGCATATAAGTCATTAAAGTCGCTTTTAGATCAGTTTTTGGTATCTCTATTGTTTCTCCTTCATCAATTTTAAACTCTGTTATCGGTTCAACTTTCCCGTTTACCTTTTTTCCTATCCTAAAACCCAAAGTGTCAATAAAGCCATAATCAGATTGAAGAAATTTCATACCTCCATATTTCAAAGGATGGTTAACCTTAATGTTCCCAGTAAATACAGTTTTTCCATTTTCTATGACAGACAATACTGTTATATATTCCTTTGGGGTATATGTATCAGGATAGAATTGGACATCAAAATCATCAGCTCTCACTTTAAAATCTGCATTTGGAACGTCAGACATTTCACCTTCGGGAATTTTTATATAATGCTTATATCCAACAAGCCCTACTGTTATTGCACCTACGAGGATAACTATAACGCTTATATGAGTTATCATATATCCAAATCTGCTAATTCTGCCTCTTTCAAAATAATATAGCTTATCATTAGAAGACGAATATACGAGTTTATAAAAATGTCTTCTAATAATAGCTTTTTTCATTAAACTTGCTATTAATGGGGCATTTGTAAACTTATCTTTTATGTTAATCCTGTTGTAATAAGGTAACTGGCTTAAATCGGTTCTTTCTGCTGATCTGATTGATAATTTTAGGGATTGTATTAAAACAGGCAAGTTTTTCAATGAACAAAGGCATAGATTAATGCAAAATAATAAAAGCAAGGCATTAAACCAATTTGAATGATAAACATCGTTTAATTGGAGCCTTAATATTATTGCATTATTCAATTCTTTAGGTATGATTGTTCCAACGATAGAAGCAACTACGATCAGAATTAGCAATAATATCGCTAATTTTCCAGAGGCGAAAAAGTTAAGCCATCTCATAACGTTACCTTGCGTAAAAAGATCAACATATTAAATTAATATGCTGACTAATATTTGATGATTTACTTGCTTTTAATATCTATGTGTTTTTGATGTATCTTATGACATTTAACACACTCACTACTGGCGTTTATATTAATCTTTTGTTTACGTTCTTCCTTGCTTAAACCGATTTCTATGTGTTCGCTACCGGGTCCGTGACATGCTTGACAGCCTACCCCGATCAGATCGGGAGTTGATTTTATATCTGTAAAACCGCCGGGCTTACCATATCCAGTCGTATGACATTGCAAGCACTTTGGATTTTTATCCTGATTATTATCTAAAAGGCACTTAAAACTGAGTGCATGTTTGCTGGTTTCATGCGTTTTAGCTAATGCTTTGTGGCACATATAACATTTTTTTTCTGACACATATTTTGCATTAGCCTGTCCTGCTATGGCTTTGTTAGCTTTACTAATAGCAATTAAAGCGAAAACGAAACATACTGATACTAAAATAATAGTTATAATCCATTTCCTCATACGTTCATTTCCCATAAATTAATATAAATTAATAAAAATCCGCTCTCCTTCCATAAATATAATATACTGATAAATATATAAAGTCAAGAAATATATACGTTATTCATCATTTTTAATGCTGAATTAACAACCTTTTCGCCGACATCTATGTCCATAGGATATATACCGAATAGCTTAAATGCCAAAGCGGGTTCATATCCACCCTCGTCAAAAGCGGTTCTTGTAGGCATGTATCCTATACATCCGTTTGTGCATTCTATCGGGAATGTGAATTTAAATGGCGATTTTTCCTTGATCGCAAGACCGATCTCAACAAATACCTCTCCCGGTATTCCAGCAAAGGCAATCTCATTTCCTAACGCAAGCACTTGAATTTCAATTGGTATATCATCAGAAAGCTTTCCTACATTCGCATATTCTAACGCGTCTTTTGCCCAGGCATACTGCCAATCTAAATCGGGATTTTCCATCTTACTTCCAGCATTTATTATTTCTTTTAATTGATCCGCAGTCGGTATCTCCTGAGACTTCAAAATTAGATTCTCCTTTGTCGCTTTTAATTCAATTTCTGAGCTAAAATTTGTTAGTTCTTCTGAAACTCTTAATGCCTCTGCACCTACTATTGTTCCAAGCCTTTTAACCTCGTTAAAATCTCTGCAAACTGCCAAAGGATTAATGTCCCCGCATGTTCCTGTGAAAAAAAGTCCTATCGCACCATTGTAATACTCTTCAATTAATGCGGATGCGACTCCCGGATAGTCCGCTGATATGCTATATGCGTTCCAAGGCACAATAACCGGATGACAAGGATATGTCATTATAATTGCTAAGGGATTTCCGTCATTGCGATTGACTCTGACAACGCCAAGTTCGCGATCAATTGCGGTTTTCCCTCGTCTATTCATATTTATAGATGCTTGACCTTTCCCAGCAGAAATAGTGACGTCCTGCAAACTTCTTTGTGCCAAAGCAACTGCACCAGCGATTTTTTTCTCAAGGATGTCAACCCATGCTTGATCTAATGGACCAAATCCTCTAAGATGGCTTGATAAAGGTCCTGAATGAGTATGTGTTGTGCTGATAAAGATATTCTCTGCCTTTAATCCCGTTATATTTTGTGCTATTTTTCTAATATTTTCAATTGAGCTTTGATCAAGTGTTAATAGATCACAAGTGACCATACATAAATTTTCATTGCCATCATCAAATACTATCGCTTTTGCGTATAAATTATCGTGTATATTTTCAGAAGGTTTTTGTCTTGCAGCAAATCCACATAACCATATACCGACATAAGGTGTTATATCTACTTTTGATACTCCTGCTTTTAATTGTCCCATGGAAAAATCCTCCTATAATAGCTAATCAATTGGGATATTATGGACTCTCGCTGGATTGTTATACAGAACATCTTTCATATATTTTTTTGCGACATTCAACGGAAGCCTTCCCTCAGAGACACATAGTGCAAGCCCTGCGGAAAGCCCATATCTGACAGATTCACCCTTTGCCCCGATCATAGTCACATATCTAGCATCGCTTATGCCACCTGCGAATTTATTTATGCTACTTTCCCAGACCAAAGATTCTACCATTCGTGCTATTGATCTACCGCCAAAGCCCTGCCACCAAGGACCTACTATGACGTTTGGGACTTGTTTAGCAGAATCCATAAAATCCTCTTGTAATTTCTCGTCTGCCACTAAGTATTCAAAGATGATATTGGGATATTTTCTCCATATCGGTTCTTCATCTCTTGGTATACGCGGTTGATAAGCCTTAAATGCCATGATCTCCCGATCTCTGTCAATAAAATAATCTACACCGATTGCGATCTGGAAACATACGCCTAAACCGTTTTGCTTTTTTAGTTCAGAGCCGATCTCATTCAATCCCTCTAAAATAGCTTGTGTAGCATAAGCAGACACGATATTAACCTCTAATTCGTTTAGCTTCGCTTTATGTTTCTTAATGATATTGGTAACATCGGATTCGCTTATGTTAGTGTTAAGACGTTTATCAATCGGCTGGAAAGTGTTCGCATAAAGCACTCTGCTATTAGGATTTGATGGCGATAATATTACGTTATGAACCCACTCCTTTATCGCTTTTCTCAGATCCTTTGCATCTTCAATAGTCACGCCTAAACGATTTTCAATGTTAATGATATAGTTTTCTGTGTCATATTTGCATCCAAGAAAGTAAGGTCCGAGATCGGTTGCCTTATCTGGACAGACGA
This sequence comes from Candidatus Poribacteria bacterium, assembly GCA_011334435.1. Lineage (GTDB taxonomy): Bacteria > Poribacteria > DTPJ01 > DTPJ01 > DTPJ01 > DTPJ01. The sequence continues at coordinate 4,585 of DTPJ01000213.1, forward strand.
TATAGTGGACATCAAGCATATAATACATCTCAGGATGCATACTGACAGAAAGATCAATGGCTTTTAATTGTTTATATTCAGAACCAGAATTTAGTTTTAACGGAACATGGCTTGCATTTTCTAAACTTGTCACTAAGTAGATTATGTGGTCATCTTTCAATATTTTATCCGCAAAGGCTGGATCATTGCGTTGAGCGATAACTGCATCATAAACTATGTCAAAATTATCAGGATCAAGCACGTCAAAAGAATCGCCTTGGGACTTGACTCCATCATATCTGCTTAGCATATTTTTGAGCCAACCAGCACGTTCAGAATATCTGCAAGGTTGCAATGCAGTCATCAATGCCTTTCCCATTTGTCGCCTATCCATATTTGATATGTTATAGAAGTCAGCACCTTGACCTAATGCGAGTTGCACGAACCAAGAATAAGCAGGGACAGCGTCAATCATTGTCCTACGAACAAGCCTTCCCGATTTTATCGCCATTTCAATTACCTCGTCAGGATAGCTATTAAGCCCTGCTGATTGGCTTCCGATAAGGTTTGCTTTGGCAATCTCTGCGGTAAAGTTAAATAGATCGCCCTGAACGTGTGTATGGCAATCAACTCGTGGAGAATCTATAGATGAATCTAATAACTCCTGTGCTATTAGCTTGGTATTTTCTGTTAAGTCTATTGGAAATGTCATAATATATGCCTCCAATTAATATATCACTTATCTAACCAATTTTTAAATGACTCTGTCTCAACTAATTCTTTTGCGATCATCTCATAGCCGACTTTCAACGGATGGCTTGCGTCTGCATAAAATTCATTAGGCAGATCAGAAGGAGATACATAACTTATCCCTTCATTTTTTAGCCAATTTTCCATATCTTTTTTCATAGCTTTATAGCGATTTAGGCTCTCGTCTGTTAAGATATACGGATTAAAAGGTCCAATTATAACAAACACCTTATTTTTCCTTGATTGCAATAGTTTTATGACTTTCTTAAATGAATCCCATTGAAAAGACTCATCTATTGAAACCCAAGGGAAGTCCTGTTTTGTCATACCTCTTTCTATCCAACTTATAGGTTCACTATGAGGTTTATCCTCAGGATAAGGAATTTGAAAAGTGATCGCATTAAAAGGATTTCTATAAGGATATTGCATTGTCCAATTGCCTATATCCATATTTTCGTAGTAGTTAAGCCTTAAATGGCTGACCCAACTGGAAAAAGGGACATATCTTTCAACAATAATATTAGCCCGTTGAGGGAACTTCGCCTTATACGAAGGGATTTTTGGATAAAATTGCGGAACTAATCTCGGATGATTAAATCTAAACTCCTCAGTATCGCTTAAATCATGCTTTTTTGAACTCATCCACAATAGGTTGAGGTGCAAAATTACATGTTTATTTGATATGGATTTGCCATAATACTTTATAAGACCTAACATCGCAGAAGGATGAATGCCATCAACCCCTAAATTCGCACATAAGGGATAATTTTGATTTGTTTTTTCTAATTCATTAAGGTAATATGGAAGAGTTTCCTTTAATCCTACATATTGCCCCCAAACTACTGAATCGCCGATCATAACTATTGGATAATTTGAACAAGCATATTTACACCAGCAGGAGAACATCCAATAATCATAGCTTAATTCGTAAGGCAAGCGATAGTCGTCTGATGGATTAAAATCCTCTAATCCACGCCATATAATTGGAAGCAAAGATATTGTAATTAAGAGGACGATAAAAATACATATCCAGCTTACATAAGATAATCTAATTGAATTAGAACTGAAAGTAAATGAAGGCTTCATTTCCCGATGTAGTGAATATAATCATATAAAGGATCATCAAAATAACGACAACGACTTTTAACGATCCGATTGCCAATTTTTTCTTGCTAATATTATAAAAGCGAACACCTGTAAAATTCTGATAAGTCTCTAAATCGCCGTTTTTAGAGTGACGATTAACAAAGAATTCATATAAAAATTGATATATCCAAACAGCTAAACAGAAAAATAACGCAAGGATCGGAAATTGAGGATCGGAAAAGCCAGATGTAAATATTTTTTTAACGATCAAAACTGCATCATTCAAGGTTTGTGCCCTGAAAAAAATCCATGCGAAAGAAACAAAGGCAAAGACAGCGATCTGTTTAGCAAGTTTTGGGATTTTCTGGTTATAGAAATTTGACCTTTCAAATTCTCTGGTTAAAAATCTGCCGAAAGCGTGCAACGCTCCCCAAATAATAAACGTCCAATCGGCACCGTGCCAAAATCCCGATATTACCATTGTCAAAAACATGTTTTTATAGGTATTGAACTTGCCTTTCCTGTTTCCGCCGAGTGGGATATATAAATAATCCTTGAACCAAGACGAAAGGCTTATGTGCC
>DTPJ01000714.1 GCA_011334435.1 Candidatus Poribacteria bacterium
GCTTGGTGGGCTATATTATTTACTGCCAAATATCCGAAAGGTATGTTTGACTTTGTTGTAGCATATATTAGATGGGGTCTAAGGGTCGGTGCCTATATTGGGTATTTTACAGATGTTTATCCTCCGTTCTCAGGTGCGGAATGATATATCGTTTTGCAAAACAAGGGCAGGCATTTGCTTGCCCAAAACAACCTTCCTTGCTTTCAGGTAGTCTTTTTTATTAATTGAGGAGGAATTTATATTGTCAGATAAAATTTCACGACGCGAATTTATCAAACAGGCAAGCGCTGTAACTGCCATAGCTTTAAGCGGAATCCATAGCTTGAAGGCACTTGATAATAATGATATAGATAAAATCCCAAAAAGGGTTCTTGGAAGGACAGGGGTAAAGGTCTCAACACTCGGTTTGGGTATGGGTCCTTTGGGCATAACCAGAGATAATCAAAAACAGGTGGAAAAGTTAGTCAATCTTTGTATTGATATGGGTATAACTTACATAGACGTTGCCCCAAATTATGGCGATGGCGAGCAAAAATTGGGTCCAATAATAAAGCAACGTAGAAAAGAGATTTTTCTGGTCACGAAAGTTGAAGAACCAAGCAAAGATGGTGCATTAAGACAGGTCAACGAAAGCCTTAAAAAGATGCAGACCGATCAAATTGACGCAGTGCATCTGCATGACTTCGGCGGAATGGATAGCGACGTAGTTCTCGGCAAAGATGGGGCGCTTGCTGGTCTTATAGAAGCACAAAAGTTAGGATTAATAAAATTTATCGGTGTTAGCGGTCATCAACGTCCTGCAAAATTTTTATCTGCATTAGAAACTGACAAGATCGATCTTATAATGCCTGTCCTAAACTTTGCTGATAGATATACTTATAATTTTGAAGAAAAGGTTCTTCCTACTGCGATAAGTCACAAGTCAGGCATTGTCGCTATGAAAGTTTTAGGCGGTGCGGTTAACATGCAGTATGATAAGCCGATGCCTGCGTTGCTTCCTGAAGAATATCATAATCTTGCCATAAGATATTCTTTAAGTTTACCGGGTGTGTCTGCGGTTATTATCGGCTTGAAAAATGAAGATGAAATTAAAAAAGCTGTCAATATCGTTAAAAACTACAAACCACTTACTGACGAAGAAAAATTGAAAATTGACGATGTCGGCAAGCAACTATCAAAACAATGGGGAGCTCATTTCGGATCAGTTGAGTAATGAAAGTCAACGGGGGAATAATCAATGACTAAAAAGCAGATGTCGTCAAAAGAGAGAATTATTGCAACTATCAAGCATGAATCAACTGATCATATACCATTATGCTTTGATGGTGTAGGTCATCAATCGGTTGAATTTGTCAATCGCCTTTATCCTGACCCATTTGAGAGGGCAAAATTCTATCTTGATTTAGAAACCGATACTGCCATAAGAACAGGTCCTCCGCTTTTTTCAGAAACTGGCTTTGAAACGAGACAATGGAAGGAAAATTCTCCTAATGAACCATATCCATTATTAGTTAAAGAATACATAACGCCAAAAGGGAGTTTAAAACAGATCGTCAGAAAGCATGATTATCCATTTGAATCTGTGGCAATTTTCAATGATCATCATGTTCCACAGTCCCGTTCTGTTAAGTATCTGATAGAAAACGAGGAAGATTTAGAAAAATTGGAGTATATACTGACACCGCCTAATGATGAGGAATTGCGTCCATTTCGTCAATGGTCAAAGGTTGCCAAAAAATTCTGCGATGAAAATCAGATAATTTTCGCTGGATACCTTCAAGGGATCGGAGATCCGCTTCTTTGGATGTCTGGCATTGAACCACTTATAATGGCTTCTGTTATGAATCCAGATTTTCTTGAACATTATATTGATATAGTGGCTAAATGGAATAGGGCAATTTTAGAGATTTTGATTGATGTTGGAGTGGATTTAGTCATACGTAGAGGTTGGTATGAAAGCACTGACTTTTGGGCGCCTGATCTATTTCGCCAATTTTTATTTGATCCTTTGAAGAAAGAGATTGAAATTGCCCATCAAGCAGGCGTTTACTTTACTTATGTTATGAATTCATCTGCTAAACCGATGCTGGGCATTTTTAAGGAGCTTGGCTTTGATATATATTCAAATATTGATCCGATGACCGCAGGTATGGACTTATCAGAAATAAAACAAGAGATTGGAGCAACTATTACTCTATATGGTGGCGTGAACAATTTCTTGGTGATAGAAAATGGGACAGAAGAAGAAGTTGAAAAAGCGGTGACCGAAGCAATAGAAAAGCTATCACCGGGGGGCGGATTTATTCTTGGCACAGGGGACGCTTTGGATTATATGTTCGTCAATCCAGAGGTTACAAAGAGAAATTTCTATAAAATGATTGAGGTTTGGAAAAAGCTAAGGTAAACCGTTTGTATTGGATAAGCGTCTCTATTTCATAGCTAATTGAAATGTCTCTTAAAAATGTGAGGATTGTATAATGTTCAGAGACCAATACGTATTGAGTTTTGTCATGGCAGGCGGTAGAGGTTCTCGGCTTGAGGTTCTGACGAAGGATAGAAGCAAATCCGCTGTCAGTATTTTAGGACATTATAGGATATTTGATTTTGTCGCTACCAATATTGAGAATTCTGGCATTCCAGTAATGTTAGTCGCAACACAATTTGAACCAGGGACGTTGAGTATGCACATCGGCGATGGTGAAATTTGGGGTTTTGATGGCATAAACAAAGTAATGGAGATCAACTATCCACACGAGGAAGGAAGGCATTTCATCACATTCAAAGGGACTGCGGATTCAGTAAGAAAAAGCATCGATCGCATTGATAGATATAATCCAGATATTGTCTTAGTGCTTGCCGCTGACCATGTATATATTATGGATTATTCAGATGCCCTTAAATGGCATGAACTAAATAACGCTGATATTACGATTATGGCAAATGTTGTTCCAGAAAGCAAGGTAAGCAACTTTGGAGCTATAAAGATTGATGAAGCATGCAGAATAATTGACTTTGTGGAAAAACCAAAGGATAAAGATGTTATTGATAACTTCAAGCTAACTCCTAAAATAAAATCTTTATTAGGAATTACAGACCCTAATCTGAACTTTTTAGTTTCTATGGGAAATTATATATTCTATTGGGATAGACTGAAACATTTTCTAACTGAATATCCTGACGGAATGGATTTCGGCTTAAATATAATTCCAGCAATAAGAGAGAGAAGCAAATCCGTTTTTGCTTATGTATTTGATGATTATTGGCGTGATGTCGGTATCATAAAGGATTATTTTGACTGTAATATGGAATTTGCAAGTGATAATCCTCCCATTGATCTCTCAAAAAATCAGATAAGGACATACGAAAGGCATCTTCCGGGAGCAAGAATTAGCTGTAAAACGAATTTTCATAATGTTATACTTAGTGCGGGAGATTTAATCGGTAAAGATTGTGAGATATCTAATTGCGTTTTTGGCTATCAGGTCGTTGTTCACGAAGGATGCAAATTAGACCATTGCGTTTTTCTTGGTGCAAGCAGAAATGAATATCATAATAATAGAATAAGATTGAAATATACGACAAATATTGGAAAAGGTTCCAATCTAAGTCATGTGATTTTAGATAAAAATGTTTGGATCGGTGAAGGTGTCAATATTAGCCCTAACAATGGCACAATAGAAGAAAGGGTTAAATCACTATTAAAACTCGGATTAAAGCCTTATAGAGAGCTTGAAGATGACACGGTTGAAGGCGATTTCAGTATTGAACCGCAAACAGGAATTCTCGTCATAGGCAAACAACGTGAAGCTGATCCAAAGCGTCCTATTATTCCCGATGGATACAGGATTTGATCGCAGTTTAACATCTAATAGAATGCACAAGTTGCTTGATATTTTAAGACAATCAGAGACATACAATTCAATTGTATCAAACATAAAAAATTCAGAAGCTCAGCTAAATGTCTGCGGACTTGGCGGGTCTGCACTTGCCTATTTTTTAGGGACATTAGTTGAGGATATGATAGATAAAACATTCCTTATCGTCACGGAGACACAAGACGATATAGATAGATTATATCGCGATCTAACGACATTCCGTGGGGAAGAAGAAATTGTTCTATTTCCGCCTTGGCAGACATTTCTCTATGGCAAAATCTCACCTGCAAAAGAAACACTTTCCGATCGCATGTTCACTCTTGAAAGGTTAATTCACAATAAGAGAAGCATAGTTATAACCAGCATAAGGGCTTTGTTACATAGAATTCTTCCAATAGAGACTTTCAGAGATGCAACTCTGCGATTTGTGAAAGGCGGAGAGATAGAATTAAGCAAAGTTGCACAATCGCTAACTCATAGCGGTTATGAACGGGTAGATATGGTTGAAATGAAAGGGGATTTCTCCATTCGGGGTGGGATTATTGATATTTATCCGCTTACATATCAAATGCCTGTCCGCATTGAGCTTTTCGGCGATGAAATTGATTCTATACGTTATTTTGATCCGCTAACGCAAAGATCAACAGCACAGATTGATAATGACGTCTCGGTTGTTCCTATGAGCGAGATCATACTTACGCCAGAGATGATAGCTTATTGGAGAGAAAGGACAAATGAGATTATAGAAACTCAGCAGTCACCTAAATTGACTAATGAGATCAATCTTCTAACAGAAAAACTGCTTGAACATGGACGGTTTGAAGGGATTGATGGCTATCTGCCTTTATTATATCCAAAATTAGCAAACTTATGGGATTATCTGCCTGATGACACGGTTATAATAACAGACGATCCACAATGGCTGAAAAGCGAATCTGAAAAATTGATGGAGCAAGCAAAACAATTTTTCCAGCATGAACAGGAAAGGGAAAATTTAGCTGTTTCACCACAAGAAATATTTGTCACGTTTGATGAGGTCATGTCCTTCTGTAAATCAAAAAGGACAATATATCTCTCACATAGAAAAGACAAAGAATGCTATGACTTTGGTATGAAGACAGTTGAAGGCTTACGTGGAAATTTCCAAATGTTTCTCAAAGAGATGGAAAATTGGGTTAGCAATGGTTATATGGTCAATATATTCAGTGACAATGAAAAACAGGCTGAACGTATGAGGGATATATTGACTGAGAGAGAGCTTTCATCCGTTGCTGTTCATATAGGGTCTATAGATACAGGTTTTGTGTCTGATAATCTAATGCTGGCTATCATCTCTGAAGATGAGATGTTCGGCAGATATAGGAAACCTGTTAGGAAACGAAAATTCAAAGAGGGTGTGCCAATATCCTCGTTTATTGATCTTAAACAGGGTGATTATATCGTCCATATTTCACATGGTATTGGAATATATGAGGGTATAGAGCAACTCAAAGTAGATGGCAAACCGCAGGATTTCATAAAGATAGGCTATCAAGATGGCGACGCCCTTTATGTTCCAACTTATAACCTTGATCTTGTCCATAAATACATCGGTGCGGATAGCGAAAAAGTAAAGATAGATAAACTTGGCGGGACATCATGGGAACGGGCAAAACGTAGAGTTAAAGAATCTGCAAGGGAATTAGCAAAAGAATTGCTCGATCTTTATGCAGCGAGAGAGGCAGGATTCGGTCACGCATTCTCGGCGGATACCACTTGGCAGATGGAATTTGAGGCAGCATTTCCTTATGAGGAGACAGAAGATCAGTTATCTGCTATTGAGGACGTGAAAAACGATATGGAAAAGCCAAAGCCGATGGATAGACTGATCTGCGGTGATGTTGGTTATGGAAAGACAGAGGTCGCCCTCAGAGCAGCGTTTAAGGCTGTTATGGACAATAAACAAGTAGCTGTTCTCGTCCCAACAACAATTCTTGCACAGCAACATTATAATACTTTTGCCAAGAGGTTTGCTGATTATCCAGTTAAGGTTGAAATGCTAAGTAGATTCCGATCTGCGAAAGAGCAAAAGGAGATCATCTCAAATTTAGCAAGTGGTCATATTGATATAGTGATTGGCACTCATCGCTTGCTTTCTAAAGATGTCAAATTCAAGGATTTAGGGCTTTTAGTCATAGACGAGGAACATAGATTTGGTGTTTTGCAAAAAGAGAAGATCAAGCAGATGAAAAAATTGGTAGATGTCCTGACTCTCAGTGCAACGCCAATTCCACGAACACTTCATTTAGCTATAATGGGTGCAAGGGATATTAGCATAATAAATACTCCACCAGAGAATAGGCTACCAATAGAAACCTATGTTATGGAGTTTGATAAAGATGTTATTAGGGAATCCATATTGCATGAAATGGACAGAGGCGGTCAAGTGTTTTTTGTCCATAATCGCGTAGAAACGATTGACAGTGTCGCGGATATTGTCAGAAATATTGTCCCAGAAGCGAGGGTCGCAGTTGCACATGGACAGATGCATGAACGCCAGTTGGAAAATATAATGATGGATTTCATCAGTTATAAATATGACGTCCTTGTATGCACTACGATAATAGAATCGGGGCTTGATATACCGAATGTTAATACGATCATCATAGACAGGGCAGATGCCTTAGGTTTGGCACAACTTTATCAGTTGCGAGGTCGTGTCGGAAGAGACAAATATAAGGCTTATGGATACTTGTTTTATCCTTCTGATAGGGTGATCACGGAAGACTCACAAAAACGTCTGCGAGTCATAGAAGAATTTACCGATCTTGGCTCGGGATTTAAGATAGCTCTCAGAGACCTTGAAATAAGAGGAATGGGCAACATTCTTGGGGCAGAACAACACGGACATATAATGACCGTGGGTTATGATATGTATTGTAAATTACTGAACGAAGCGATCAAGGAATTGAAAGGTGAACAAATTGAAGAGGAATTTGAGACTAAAATTAGCCTTTCTATTGAAGCCTATATTCCAGAGAGTTATGTCCCCAACAGCAATCAAAAGATCGGACTATATAAAAAGATGGCACAAATATCAAGTGATGATGAAATGGA
>DTPJ01000218.1 GCA_011334435.1 Candidatus Poribacteria bacterium
GAACCGTATTTAATCGCCCAATTAAGGATTATAAAACCGAAGTTAATATGTGCACTTGGGACATTTTCTGCTCAGACTTTATTAAAAACCGATCAGCAAATATCAAAACTTAGAGGAAGATTCCATACATACCAAGGCATTAAACTAATGCCTACTTATCATCCTGCTTTTTTGCTTAGAAATCCAAAATATAAAAAAGACGTTTGGGAAGATGTCCAGAAAATAATGGCGGAATATGCAAAAGTATAAAGAAATACAATTTCTATCAATAGGGCATTTTACACATGATATAGTCGGTGAGGAACTTATATTAGGCGGAGCGTCAGCTTATTCAAGCACAACCGCAAGAAAATTAGGACTTAACGCAGGAGTTGTAACCGCTGTTGGCAAAGATTTTCTTCATTATGACAAGTTTCACGATATATCATTGTTTGTTATAAATAAAACAGACAATTCAGCTTTGGAATATCCAACAACGACATTTGAAAACATATATGAAAATGGCATCAGAAGGCAGTTTATAAGAGGAGTTTCTGCGACAATATACGCAAATCATATCCCAGATAAATGGTGTAATACCGACATCGTATATCTTTGTCCAGTAGCCAATGAAGTCGATCCATCAGTTGTGCATAAGTTTCCAAATTCCATAATAGGTGCATCGCCTCAGGGCTGGATGAGAGAATGGGATTCAACAGGACGGGTGTTTCCACGAAGATGGGAAGAAGCACCAAAGGTTCTGCCATATATTGATGCTTTGATCATGAGTGAAGAGGATATATCCCCATTTCCAAATATTATAGAAGAATATGCAAACATGGTTAAGATGCTAATTTTGACAAGAGGAGAAAAAGGTTCTACCTTATTTTATGATGGAAAAGTTATTGACTTTCCAGCATTTAAGGTAAAAGTGGTAGATCCAACAGGTGCGGGTGACGTCTTTGCAACAGCTTTTTTGATCAAGCTAAAAGAAACACAAGACCCAGTTTTTGCGTCTGTCTTTGCTAACTGTGTGGCATCCTTCGTTGTTGAAAAAAGAGGCACAGAAGGCATACCTGATATTAAACAAGTGCAATCAAGGCTTGATTCTAAGCAATTTTCAATTTAGTAATTTTGTCAAGAATAGATCATTCTTGAAATTATTAAGCGTCAATAATTGTTATATATAATGAGCAAATTTAATTTGTTCTATGTAATCTACAATTCATGTTTATCGTTGATAACCTTTGAATTATTAATCTAAACAGATAAAATTTTGAAAGAGAGGTGTGCAGAGGTGAGGAGAGAAAAAGACCACAGAAGCTTTGATTCGCTTTTAATATCAGCAATCTTGCACATAATATTTATAATGATATTAGCATCATATATAACAATAACAAGTCGCAATCCAGAGTCATCAATAAGTGTCGCATGGGTTGAGTTAGAGGATCAAAATATAATGGTTCCTCGTCCTTTGGTTGACGAGTCATATCTCAGAAGGACTGTTCCAAGAATTCAAACAGAGATGAACACGCAAGCAAGCGAAGGAATTAAGGCTTCGGAAGTAGCACAAGTAGTTGCACCAGCAAGAAATGTAGTGTATAAGAGCGTTGAGTTGAATCCAAGAGGGATAAAAGACATAGACGTTGTGCCTGATGTTATGACAGAGGCAAAGCTTGACCCAGGAGCAGGATTGCCGATCTCTGGTGCGGTAACAACAGGAAAAGGTGTCCAAGTCGGCAGAGGTCTTGTAACAGGCAGAACAAGAGTAGGCGGAGGTGCTGGCGGGAAAGGTGGACTGTCAGTTTTAAGCCAAGGATCTATGCCCGGCGATAGTAGCAGTTCATTGCCAGAAACCTTAAAATCTCCGACAAGACTTGCAGATGATGAGATCGGTGGAATGCTGATGGGCAAGGGAAACGATGTATCAGGTCACATCAGATTGATCAGAGTCAGACATGGATTATCAGACTGGTGGCAAGACCCAACTGCATTGACAGGACTTGTTGATTGGTTAAATAAAAATACAAGGATACGAGCAGATATGAAGGTCGCTGGCGGGGTATTATCGTTAGACGATCCAAGAATTTTTGATGCTCCATTATTGATAATGACTGGTCATGACAGGTCTGTAACAATAGAAAATAACCTAACTCAGCCTGAGAGAACCGGGGGAAAACTTGCCGAATCTCTCACTCCTGCGGAAAAAGCAGGTCTTAGAAAATATCTGGTTGATAAAGGCGGAATGCTATTCTTTGACGATTGTGGATTCAAAGGTCTGTTTGCAGATGAGGTCAAAACGCTTTTGAGGTCTATTCTTCCAGAGTATTCTCTTGAGAATATTCCAAAGACAGATGAGCTTTTCAGCTGTTATTATAACTTAGCAAGCATCCCAAGAGGAAGTGAGATGTTCTGGGGTTCGGAAAATGAAGGTAAAGGCATAGTTTTTCCTTACATTCAAGGTATTAGGATTGGAACGAGATTAGCAGTTGTATTTAGCCGTAAAGATTATCTTTGTGCGATAGAAACAGTGGAAATTCCAAGCCATACACAGTTAAGATACCGCTACTCTCCAGATGTTTACAAATTTATGACCAACCTTGTCGTCTATGCCATGAAATATGGCGCTATAACCGACCGTTCTGACTACAATTAAAGATAACAAGAATAACGGGTTACAAGCCCGTTATTTTTTTATCAATTCATAAGAGGTGATTATCATGCGATTATCCATCATACTGCTGATTTTGCCTATTATTTTTATGCTTTCCGTTTGTAAACAGGATAAACCAACAGGTGTCGCCCAAGATAAATCGGTTAGCGTCTCACAAGACAAATCAATGAACGTTTCTCAGGATAAATACGCAATAGAGCGAGAGAAGATGGTATCAGATCAGATAATTATGCGGGGTGTCAAGGACAATCTTGTCCTATCCGCAATGAGAAAAGTCCCAAGACATGAATTTGTGCCAGAGGATAAAAAGAAATACGCTTATGAAGACAGACCTTTGGAGATCGGAGAGGATCAGACAATATCACAGCCATATATAGTTGCATTAATGACTGAATTGCTTGGACTAAAAGGTGACGAAAAGGTATTAGAGATAGGAACTGGATCAGGTTATCAAGCAGCAATATTGGCGGAAATAGTCAAGGAAGTTTATACGATAGAGATAATAAAATCATTAGCGGATAGCGCCGAAGAGAGATTAAAAAGGTTAGGATACAATAATATAACGGTAAAATGTGGCGATGGCTATCAAGGTTGGAAGGAGCATGCACCTTTTGATGGGATCATAGTGACCGCAGCACCAGATCATATACCACAGCCTTTGATTGAACAATTGAAGGTTGGAGGACGATTAGTAATTCCCGTTGGATCGGTATTTCAGGAATTGAAACTCATTACAAAAACAGATAAAGGCATTATAGAAAAGAATGTTATTCCTGTCAGGTTTGTCCCAATGACAGGCGAAGCACAAGAGAAAAAAGGCTCTAAAAGATAATAACCATGAGGGTTTATAAGAATTGTTTCATGTGAAACATTTTAGTTTAATATGTTTTGTTCCTAAAAATTTATTGGAAGTGAGGTGATTATAAGCCTTTAGTTTCTTATGTTACTAACCGATACTTCTTATAGGAGGGGTTACTATGAAAAAAGCTTTTTTATTTATGTTTTTCTTTGCCATTTTCTTAATTTCCAATTCCTTTGTCTTTTCTGCTCAAAAAAACGTATTAGTTCTTGTTGCCGACTCAAGTGCATTAGCAGAATCCGCAGTTGTAGAGTCCTTTGCACAAATTGGCGATACCAAATTCAATTATAAAGAGTTTAATATAGCAGTCGGAGGCACTCGCCCAATTGCAGGAGGAAAACGACCTATTGACTGGGTTAAAGACGGAAAATTAAAATTCATTGATTATGATATTATCTGGCTTGCATGGAACGGTCCCGGTCATGATGGAGATTACTTTATGAATGATGTTGAAGAAGATATACTTAAATTTGTTGAAAACGGCGGAATTGTCTATATGTCCGCATTTGATGATAATTACAAAGATAAAAATGGCAAACAGATAGGTAGTTGGATGCCTATTGATAAATTTCCGTGTGCAGTTATGAACACTGCTGACAGCGATGTTGAAATAACACCAGAAGGTGCGAAGACTACATTATTTTCTGTCCCAAATAAAATAACAAATACTGACCTTAATGCTTTAGTATTAGATGATAACCTTGATCCTCAGTCAGATGCTTATGTTACATTAGCCACCCGAACAGATAATAAAAAACCAGCTATAGTTCAACTAAAATATGGTAAGGGAGCATATATAAGTTTTTGCATAGATGCACGTTCCACTTTTCCAGCAGCTACAAAGATGGTGGAAAATATGTTAAATTATATAGCTACTTTAGGTAAAGGAATGTCAGTTGATCGGGTAGGAAAATTATCAACGACTTGGGCAAGTCTAAAACGTTGATAGATGATAAATTACGAATGAAGGATGAAAAGAAAAAATCATCCTTCATTTAGCAAATTTTTGAATCCTAATCTATTTTTCCAGATTTAAATAGCTTTTCCGAGCTTACTGGATTTTTACCTTTTTATTTCTCCCCATTTTGTTGTTATACAATTATGAGAATCAACAGATGAAGCTCCCAATACGAGGAGTTTTGCAGCATAAGTCAGGAGATTTTCAATTAATGGTTTTGCTGACGCCAACCTTGTTGCATCTCTTGTATCAACACATGTGTAAATATAATATCCTTTTCCGTATTTCAACTGGAATGCAAACGCACCGTTTCCATCTTTTCTCGTCCCAAGTATTTCGTATGCTGGGTCATTTGTTTCTGCAAAATTATCATCAAGCACCAATGCGTTAAGGTCCACTTTGTTCGGTGCATCAAAAATTCCGAGATTTTTTCCTGCTTGAGTCACCTCAACATCGGAGTCAGCTGTATTCAGAATCTTCGCAGGGTATTTATCAATAGGAAACCATAGACCTACCTGATTTCCTTGATCATCCTTGAAATTATCATCAAAAGCATCCATAATAACAATTCCGCCATTTTCAACCCATTTCCTGAAATTTGCTTCGGCTCCTTTCATAAAATAGGCTCCATCGTGTCCTGGTGCATTCCAAGCGAAATAAACCAGTGCATACTTTGTGAAATCAATTGTTGACGCACTTATACCATCTGCCCAGCCTCTGTTATTTACATCAGCATTAATTTTTACAACATCACATTTATAACCAGCAGCTATTATCGTCGCTTTGACTAACTCGCCCTCTGCTTCTGTGTATGTATCCCCAAGAATCACTAAACCAGTCTGAGCATTGACAATTCCGCAAATCAATAACAATAACAGAATTTGAGTAAATAAGTAAAATATTACTTTTCTCATCTTTTACCCTCCCTTTTAGAAATTTCATTTAATAACCAAAAATCCAAATTAAACCGTTAATATATAATATCACCTCCTCCATGTTTTATATTATATCTCCCTTGTATAATTTATCATAATTAACATATTATGTCAAATCAGAGTTCCAAAGCTCTATTAATTTTTCCCTACTTGCCAATAAATATCTCTTGTCCTTTGAGAATACTTCAAGTGTTATCGTTCCATCATAACCAGATTTTTTAATCGCTGATACCATTTTATCCCAAGGTATAAGCCCAGCACCCAAAGGGATATGAAGATCAGTTGTTCCGCCCTTGTTATCTGATAGATGCACATGCTCTAATCTGTTGTGAAACCTATCCAATAGGTCTTCCGTCCTATTTTTTTCTGTATATAGATTTGCATGTCCGACATCAAGATGAAATCCAAGAGATGGAACTTCATTGAATAATACCTCTAAATCATCAACAGAGCCAAACATATTTGGTGTATTTTCAATCAATAACTTTATGCCATATCTCTCTGCATCTGCATAGGCTGATTTTATCGCCTTGATATTTCTCGCCATAGCTCTATCTTTTCCCAATATAGACGCGGAAAATTCATCAGCATGAATACTCACTTTCTGAATCTCTAATGCTTGAAAGACTTCAAAGCAATTTCTTAATTCACGTAACGCAAGTTCATGGAAGCTTTGGAATGGTGAGGCGAAAGGAAGATAATAGGCGGTATGTCCTGTGGCACTGAGATTATACCTTTCAAATAGGTTTCTAATGGCATCAATATCAATTCCCAAAGCATAAGCACCAGGGGGTTCTAATGTCAAATCAACATAATCAAAATTGTTCTCACCTATCCATTGAATTTCCTTAAGAAGATTTCCCATAGGATTGTTCATAGCCCCTATTTTCACGACTAATCTCTCTTTCTATCAATATAAAAGTGTTTTTATTGATAATGCAGTTTTATTATTATTATCAATTGATAAAGCATTGTTTGCCTCTGATTCTGCACTATCAAACTCGCCAAGACGATAATAGCACTGGGCTTTTAAGGCATAAAGATCAGCTCTTGATTTATAGTCATGGCGATATAAATAAATGGAGTCTTTATTTATTGCCAAATCTATCATCTCCAAAGCCTTCTGATAATCATCTGTTGAATTTTGCCTTATAAAAATGGCAACTGCAAGCCCAACCATTGCATCATAATTATCTTTATCTTTTTCTATGGATTTTTGAAACTTTGCTATTGCAATATCCAGATTTGCCCGATTAATATTCACACTTTGAGAGATATTCATATAAGCCCATCCAAGCCCATTATATGAATCACCGATAATATTAGCAGGCACATCATCACTAATTACCTTCTCAAAAGCCAAAATTGCGGACTTATAGTTACCAGAACGATATTCTTGCCACCCTTTCGCAAGCTCTGCATTATAATCTATGATCTCATTATCATCGCGATTAATGCCACAACCTGCTACTACAAAAGTTACAAACATAAACAAAAGAAAATAGCGAATTGAATAAAACATCACAATCTACCTTTTGTC
>DTPJ01000561.1 GCA_011334435.1 Candidatus Poribacteria bacterium
AATTTGATGATTTGTCTTAACATCTATTCTTTATTCCGATTATAGCATATTGATTATTGTTGATCAATAGGTTGACAGTATTCTATATTTCTGCTATTATCAAATTAGAATAAAATTGTAAACCTTGTTTGTTTAATTTTCGTTTTTACGCTTGTAAATTAAATAAAGCCAAAACGTTATGTCTGCTATTTTTGGAGGGAGATTTTTTAATGAACCGTGCTTTTATATATGTTGTCATTTCCACTATTTTACTCTGCTCTTTTAATGCGTATGCGGGGACTGCGAGAACTGCTGCACAATTTCTATCAACCGATGGAGGCACAAGAGCTGCGGGCATGGGCGATGCCTTTTCCGCGATTTCTGGCGACGTGATCTCCGCATTTTGGAACCCTGGCGGATTAGCAACCATAACTGAGAAACAGGCGATTATAGCATATAGCAATATTTCAGCTATGTTTGGAGAAGCCAGCGAAGGCATGTATTATGGCGTTATGGCTTTTGCTATGCCTGTTGGCAATCTCGGCGTGTTTGGGACAGCTTTGCAACTTCAGGATCAGGGAACAACTACTAAAACAGAAGCAGACCCCAGAGGAGGTCCATTAATCATTGGCGAAGAAGACCTTGGAATGAATTGGGCATGGGCGATCTGCTATTCTGATGAATTAGCTGATGGGTTTTCAACGGGTGTTAATGCTAAACTTATACGTCAAGTGCTTTTAGATGAATCTGATATTGCTTATGCTGCGGATTTAGGTATCGTCTATGCTGTCCCACTTCATTTAGGGGCAAGTTTTATGCCAAATAAGCCCGTAAGTATAGGCATAGCCTTGCAGAATCTTGGCACTGCTATCCAGATGAAAGACGCAAACCAAAGCGAACCATTGCCAAGAAACCTAAAACTTGGTCTTGCACTTAAATTAATTGAAACCCCTGCCCATAGATTTCAATTAGTATCTGATTACACATCATTTATTGATAAACTAAAGGAAACAGAAGAGGACAAAAAAGAACCTAAATTTGATCCAGTTAAAGCTGGTGTCGGGATTTATGCTTTCAGACCCGATAACAGTCAACAGAGCATCGGTGCTGAATATTGGTATGCCAATATGTTAGGAATCCGCGTCGGATATAAATATGTGCCAGATAGACCAGGGAATAGAGTTACTATGGGATTTAGCATTAGATATTCTAATTATCAGATTGATTATGCAAGAGTCCCAGGAATTGACATCCCCGGCGGTGGCGATATAGATAAAATAGCGGTTATGTTTAGATTCTAATGGGTTCATAAACAAAAAATATCTCACTCAGAAAATATCAAAAATAGGGAAAAATTCTGTGATATTCAGCGTTATTCCACAGCTAATTATAAAGCAAAATAGCAGATTCCAGATAATAATTTTTTCTATTATCTTTATGTGTTCCGCTTTATGCTTTGGATATGACAAAAATTTTTCCCTTATAGACACTCAGGAACTATCAAGCCAACTTGCCAATCAACCATCTATAAGTCAAAAATCACCAACAAAGGCATTTCTATTCTCTGCTGTCGCACCCGGAACAGGCGAATTGTATATCGGATCAAAAAAGGGAATTGCCTTTATAGCGTCTGAGATCGCCTTCTGGTCAGCTTATATAGTGCTTAATGGACGTGCCAATAACCTTCGCGACAGCTATACGAGCTATGTTGATGAACATATCGCTTTTGAGGAAGATTCCCCCACAAAATCCACAAAGGACTGGACATTAGAGGACTATGAACATGCAACACAGACGGATAATTGGCACTACGTCTATACAGAAAACAACGGAGAACCGATTGACAGAGTTGGCAAATTCTATTGGAAAGATATTCCTGAGGAAAAAATAGATGAACAGGGCAATGAACTTATATCAAAATACCGTGCAACAGCTTATAGCATGCGTGGTTCAGCAAATAAAAAATATAAGCAGGCGAAAGTTTGCCTAAGCATGGTAGTGCTTAATCATGTAATTAGTGCAATTGATGCAAGAGTTTCTGCAATTATAAAATCCAAAAAGTCCCCTCAAACAACTAATATATCAATCCATACATCTATATCATCAAATCTCACTCCTAACCTATACGCGGTTATGCAAGGTCAATTTTAACTTTAATATCTTGATCTTTGATAATATTTCTGTCATAATCAGTGATAAGTGATTTTATGTCATTTCCCATTTTTGAATTATTACTGAAATTATTACTGAAAAGAGGTTAATTATGTCCGATAAATCAAAAGAATATAGAGCAGTTGTTATCGCTTGTGGTCGTATTTCTGGTGCGCATGCACATGGCTATCAGTCAAATAATATTCCAATAGTAGCATGTGCAGATATTAATCAAGACGCTGTCAACGCTTTTGGCGAAAGATTTGGAATTCCAAAAGAGAGACGTTATCTTGACTATAACGAGATGTTAGATAAAGAACGCCCTGAAATTGTCAGTGTTTGTTCACATCATCATTTACACGCGCCGATGACAATTGATTCCGCAAAATATAAGCCTTTGGCTATATTCTGTGAAAAACCGATAGCTTTAAGTCTTGGTGAAGCAGATGCTATGATCAACGCTTGTAAAGAATCAAACACAGTGCTTATAATTGGTCATCAGAGACGTTTTTCTCCGCAATATGTTTGTGCTTATAATGCCTTAAAAGATGGTGCAATTGGCGAATTAGTATCTATGGAAGCACACGGTCACCCATGGACAAGCTTACTCGTTGATGGGACACATACGATTGACCTACTCAGATGGTATGCAGACGATCTGCCTATAAGTTGGGTTTTTGGACAGATTGATTCAAGGACTCATCGTTCCGCATGGGGAAGTTTGGTAGAGGATGCTACAATAAGCATATTCAATTTTAATAATGGTATAAGGACAATTCTGACACTTGGCGGAGCAAATCTCACCAAAGACGATGGCAATGCGTATTTTGAGCCTCTGTGGAAAGGTGTTGAGGGATCAAATTATCACCATATAATATTGAGAGGAACAGAAGGTCAAATAGAGATTGATGGCGATGCGCCCACTCCCGGGCGTCCATGGGTGAGATTGATAAAGAATGGTGCTATAAAAGAATTGGAATTGCCCAAACTTCCTTCGGCTCACGCAGAGATAGTAAGGCTTTTGATTGAAAGTATAGAAACAGGATCAAAGCATCTTTTGGACGCATCTAGCGCAAGGGCGACTTTGGAAGTGATAATAGCGACTTTTGAATCATCTCGCAAGCGATCAATTATTCAATTACCGATAGACATTAAAGAAAATCCATTATTTGAAATGATTAATCTTGGAGAGATATAAATTGGAGATGAAAAATGATGAGCCTTTTAACGATTATAGCGATATTAAGTTTAGCTAATAATACAAGCGAACAATATAGCAAATATGGCGGATGGACTGCCATAAAATCAAAACCGACAGGTTTTTTCAGAGTGGAGAAAATCGGCGAAAACTGGTGGTTGATAGACCCTGATGGATACGCTTTTATCTCAAAAGGTGTCAATCATATCAGTTATACTGCGGATCACGCCCCATCTTTGGGGTATTCGCCCTATGCTCAGGTGACAAAAGAAAAATATGGTAACATTGAAAATTGGGCAAACGCTTCTATCAACCGTTTATGGAATTGGAACTTCAATACTATCGGGGCATGGTCAAATCATGAGACATTTAATAAGAATATGCCATATACAATCATAATGGATATAGGGGCTTCTGCGGGGTCATCATGGCTGAAAGGTCTTTTTTCTGATGTCTTTTCCCAAGAATTTAAGAATATAGCAGAAAGACGTTCCAAAGAGATATGCTCATCAAGGGCAAACGATCCATTTTTAATCGGATATTTTATAGATAATGAACTTAGATGGGGTGCAGATTGGCGGTCAAATAGGACGCTTTTTGATGATTTTATGGTAATGCCAAAAGAATCAGATGGCAAAAAGGCATTAGTTGCCACACTTATTGAAATGTATGGAAATATTGATAATTTTAATTCTGCATGGCAGGTTAAACTCAACAGTTTTGATGATCTTCTCACTATAAATGATCTATCCAAATTAGGTGAGTCAGTCCAAAAGGCGCAATCTGAGCTTTCTGGTAAACCTCAAATCAAGCGGACACTGCCAAAAGAGATTGCCATGCTTTATCTTACACAAGTTTATGGCAGTATCAGCAAGGTAAATGAAGCCTTTGGAACGAAAGCGGAATCTTTTAACGATCTGATGACAGATGAGTTTCTCGCCAAATTGACATCGGAGATCAGTAAGCAAAATCTGCCAAAAGAGATGATCATCGCTGGAATTCAAATGGTCTATGGCAACCTTGATAAAGCCAATCAAGCGTTCAATACTAACGCAAAGACTTATGACGAGCTTATAAGTATCTTAACAGGAATGCAAAGCATATCTACTGTCGCATTAGAGATAAAGAAAGCACAAAGTCTATTCCTTAAAAAGATCGCAAGACAATATTTTATGGTCTGCCGAGATGCGATAAGGAAATATGATCCAAATCATCTTATACTTGGGTGCAGATTTGCAGGATATGCTCCTGATGAGGTCTTGTCTGCAATGGGCGAATATGTTGATGTGGTGTCATATAACAATTATAGTCCATTACCGCCAGTAGATAAGTTAGATGAAATCCACAAGATAACAGGAAAGCCGATAATGATAACAGAATTTTCATTTAAGGCTATGGACTCAGGACTGCCTAATACAAAGGGTGCAGGCGTTCCCGTTGCCACACAAAAAGACCGTGCTGATAGTTTTTCTAATTATGTTACAATGTTGATGAAATTGCCTTATGCTGTTGGTTATCATTGGTTTGAATACACTGATGAGCCTGCGGAAGGCAGATTTGACGGAGAAAACAGCAATTATGGGTTAGTGAATATCAAAGATGAGCCATGGGAAGTTCTAACAGAGAGAATGACAGAGGTTAATTCAAAAATTGAAAGCATTCACAACTCCGCGAGCGTTAAAATACCATCAGTGCCGACGGGACATCCAAGAGTTTATATCAGATCATCAGACCTGCCTAATATCAAAAAGAAATTGGATCTGCCAGAGTTTAGCAGGGCTCGGAATTTAATAAAGAAATCGGATAATCCAGCATGTAAGGCTTTTGTATATCTGATGACTGATAATGTAGAATCAGGACGAGATGCCATAAAACTATGGTTTGAATATGCGGACAAATATGCAGATAATCCTGATTATGCAGGGCGAGTATTTTCTAATCTTTTACATATAGGGGCATGTGTCTATGATTGGTGTTATGATCTATTAAACGATGATGAAAAGCAAAAATTTATCAAAAAACTTGAAAACATAGCATCATCGCACAGTCCGGGTTATCCTGCTAATCCAAATGGACATGCGGTTGTAGGGCATGATACGGAAGGTTGGGTTCTTACAGGTCAAATTCCCGCAGGCATAGCGATCTATGATGAATCAAAGAAGATGTATGACGCATCTGCAAGGCTATTTTTTGAGAAATTTGTCCCTGTCCGAAATTTTGTTTATCAATCTCACATGCATCATCAAGGCGATTCCTATTTTCAGACGAGATTTCAGCACGATCAAGCGGTCAGTTGGCTATTTCGCCGTATAGGAGCTGGTGATGTTTTCACTCGCGAACAACAGTTTGTCCCTTATCAGATGATTTACAATATGCGTCCAGATGGTCAACAGATACACAGTGGAGATACCTTTAACGAGAGAGGCAATGATCCACGCAAGCGATTATTAGCATTGATGACCGCAAGCTATTATAGCGATCCGTATTTGATGACGATGGCTGAATCCGACTTTTTCAACAATTATGGCGATTTTGACTGTATTTTTGAGATTTTATTCAAAGAGCCAAACGCAGAAAAGAGACCTATCAATGAGTTACCATTAACCAAGTATTTTCCAAGCCCTATGGGCGAGATGATCGCAAGAACGGGCTGGACTATGGGTGTTGATAGTAACGATGCGATTGTTCAGATGCGT
This sequence comes from Candidatus Poribacteria bacterium, assembly GCA_011334435.1. GTDB lineage: Bacteria > Poribacteria > DTPJ01 > DTPJ01 > DTPJ01 > DTPJ01. The sequence continues at coordinate 6,025 of DTPJ01000561.1, forward strand.
ATAGGCGAATATTTCTTCGGCAACCATCAATGCAAAGACTTTGGGACTTTCCAAATCTATTATCGCGGAGCGCTTGCAATATCATCAGGCGTCTATGACGAATACGGAAATGATCATTGGAAAAACTACCTCCATCAGACAATATCTAAAAACGGTCTTCTCATATTTGATCCAAGCGAAGAGATGGGAAAAGGTTCGGTCAATGACGGTGGACAGCGATGGCCCGAAGGAAGCGACCATCCGAAAGACCTTGATACGCTTTTGACAAAGGACTATAAAATGGGACAGGTGACTGCTTTTGAATTTGGTCCAGATAAAATTAATCCAGAATATAGCTATATCTCGGGTGACATCACAAACGCATACTCTACAAAGAAAGCAGATATGGTTACTCGTTCAATGGTTGCTTTTAACACACGTAACGAGAAATATCCATGTGTTTTTGTTGTGATGGATAGGGTAAAGTCAAAAGACCTAACTTTTAAAAAGACTTGGCTTCTCCATTCAATCCAAGAGCCAAAAATTGAGAATAAAACAATAACGGTGATCAGAGATGGAAAAGCCTATAATGGCGAATATAGCGGGAAGTTAGTTGTAAAAAGCCTTATGCCAGAAAAATCAGAGATTAGAAAGATCGGTGGAAAAGATAAGGAATTTTGGATTGAGAGCGTTCAAAAGAACTACCCAGCACATAAAGATGGCATCACAGAAGGAGGAGAATGGAGAGTTGAAGTTTCTCCATCACAAAATAACGAATATGATATATTCCTGCATGTGATGTCGGTTATGGATAAAAAAACAGATGACACCATAGAGGTTGTTAAAATTGATCAAGATAATCTTATCGGTGCTAAAATATTGGGTTATGCTGTCGTATTTAGCAAGGACGGGAATTTACTTGACT
>DTPJ01000039.1 GCA_011334435.1 Candidatus Poribacteria bacterium
CATCTTCAATCTTTTCTAAAGCCTTTTCTTTTGCTGTCAAAGAAGCGTCTTTTATCTTCTTCCTTGTTTCAGCACCAGAAGCAGGGGCTAAAAGAATACCTGTTAAAGCACCAACAACACCACCAACTACAAATGCCAAAATGATTTTTCCAATTTCACCTTTGTCTTCCATTTTTAATGCTCCTTTCCTTTTTTGAATAAAGTGATAAATCCCTTCTTTATACCAGTCCATAGGCTGATCACTTCGTAAGCTGGGATCACAGCCTTTTGTTGATATATAGTTACAACTTCATGGGTTCTTTCAACCATGTCTTCAACTGCATCTACCATGACATCAAATTTAGCCATGTTTTCATCAACTGTGTTTGTTACGATGTCCTTAGTTTGTGACACCATTTCGCCAACATCATTGATCATGATATTGACAGTATTCATACTTTCATTGACTTTGCCTGTAATATCTCTGACGTTGCTAGCTAAGGGTTTTATATCTTCTTCAGCTATAACGCCAATTTTTGTGATCACGTCATTTGCCTTTGGTCTCAACTCATCTACTGCTTCTTTAACCTGTTGTATAACAGGCATAATTTGCGTTCGGACGGTTCTGATGGTATTCCGCAGTTCCAATAATAATACGACAATATAAATTATAAGGAATACAACAGACAGCGTTACTACTGCCATCAAGACTATCTTGATGATCTCCATAGAAGCGCCTCCAATCAATTAAAATGTTATCGTGGAAATCGTTGTTAGGTAATTTAAAGTTTTTCAGCTATAACCTTTAAGGTTTCAGCGACAGCTTCGGAAACTTTGGATGTATCTTTTCCGCCAGCTTGTGCCATATCGGGTCGCCCACCTCCGCTCCCACCAGCGATCTCTGCGACCCTTTTTATTATATCGCCAGCTTTTAGTCCCTTATTTTTGATTAAGTCATCTGTGACTCCTGCAACGAAAGCCGCTTTTCCGTCGGTAACTGAACCAAGCACTATGACACCTGATCCGATCCTGACTTTAAGATCATCAATCATTGTCCTTAACGAATCTCTATCTAAATTTTCAACGGTTGTTGCAAGCACTTTTATTCCTTTTATGTCAACAACTTTGCTTAATAGATCGCTAACTTGTGATGAAGCACTCTTTTGTTTTAATCTCGTGAGTTCTTTTTCAAGCTCCTTGTTTTGCTGAATAAGTGCTTCTACTCTTTCTGCAATTTCTGTTGGTCGGACGCGAAGCAGGTCAACAACTTTCATAAGTTGATCTTGCATCTCCCGCTCATACAAATATGCAGATTCCCCCGTGAGCGCTTCTATCCTTCTTATGCCTGCGGAGATACTTCCTTCGCTGACAATCTTAAAGGAACCGATTTCCCCAGTCATTTTGATATGCGTGCCTCCGCACAATTCCATGCTGTAACTGTCCAATTGAACGACCCTTACAATATCGCCATATTTTTCGCCAAATAAAGCGGTCGCACCTTTGTCTTTTGCCTCTTGGATCGGCATTTCTGATATTACAACAGGCGTATTTTCTCTTATACGTTGATTAACGATCCGCTCAACCTCTTTTAGTTTATCAGAAGGCACTGCTTCATAATGGCTGAAATCAAATCTTAGCCTGTCAGGAGCGACAAGCGATCCAGATTGGGCTACATGGCTTCCGAGAACTTGTCTCAATGCACTTTGTAGAATATGCGTTGCTGTATGATTTACCGCGATCTTCTGTCGTCTTTCTACATCAATCTCTGCTTTGAGGAAATCACCCGGAGAAACACTTCCAGTTATGACCTTACACTTATGAGCGATTATATCTGGTATAGGATGAATTGAATCGGTGACCAGAATTTTAGCATCATCTTTAATTAGCCATCCCGTATCGCCGACTTGTCCACCAACTTCTCCATAAAACGGGGTTTTATCCAAAATTATTTCAACCTCATCGCCTTCTTTGGCAGATGAAAGAAGTTCACCATCTTTTACTATAGCTATTACTTGAGATTCTGTTGATGTGCTTGAATAGCCTTCAAATTTGGTAATACCATATTCTTTCAGCATATCGCCATATACGCCAGATTGAAAAATTCCGCCAGCAGACTGCCATGACGCCCTTCCTCGCTCTCTTTGTTCTTCCATAGCGGACTCAAATTCCGATTCGTTGACAGAAAATCCCTTCTCTTCTGCGACAATTTTTGTCAGATCAAGCGGAAATCCATAGGTATCATAAAGTTCAAAAGCGTCTATACCAGAGATAACAGAAGTTCCCTCTCTACGTAGGTTAGACATTATAGAATCAAGACGTTCTAAACCTTGATCAAGAGTTCTTTGGAAACGTTCTTCCTCAGAAAGTATAACTTTTTTGATAAGTTCCTTTTTTTGTGAGATTTCAGGATATACATTGCCCATTATTTGGACAACTTTGTCCACACCTTTATATATGAAAGGCTTCTTCATGCCGATCTTGCTTCCATATCTGACGCCTCGCCTAAGAATTCTTCTGAGGACATATCCTCTGCCCTCGTTAGATGGCATTACACCATCTCCAATAGCGAATGTCAGGCATCTGACGTGATCTGCAAGCACTCTTAAAGCATAATTTATCTCTATTGCCTCGCCGTAATTGGTATTGGTCAATTCAGCCATATAATCCACTATGGGTCTGACCAAATCCATATCAAAGACTGTTTCTGTCTTTTGGACGATCATGCCGAGACGTTCAAGACACATACCCGTATCTATATTTTTAGTCGGCAATTGATGAAGTTCGCCGTTATCATCACGAGTGTATGTTTGGAATACGAGATTCCAGAATTCAAAAAACCTGTCACAGTCACAACCCGGCTGACAATCATCTTTTCCGCATCCTTTATCTTCGCCAAGATCAATGAAAATTTCAGAGCAAGGACCACAAGGACCAGGGATAACTACTGGTGGCCAAAAGTTGTCCTTCATTCCAAGTCTAACTATTCTGTCTGCCCTAAATCCTACGTCCTTTGTCCAAATATCAAACGCTTCGTCATCATCAAGATATATAGATACCCAAAGCTTGTCCGCAGGGATATTTACCTTTTCCGTTATAAACTCCCAAGCCCACAATATCGCCTCTTTTTTGAAATAATCCCCAAAAGAGAAATTTCCAAGCATCTCAAAGAATGTAAAATGTCTGTTCGTTTTTCCGACTTCCTCTAGGTCATTTTGTTTTCCACTGGCTCTAAGGCATTTTTGAGATGTAGCTGCTCGCCTATAAGTCAACGGTATGCTACCTTCAAAATGCGGTTTGAACTGCACCATGCCCGCAGTAGTGAAAAGCAATGTTGGATCATTAGGCACAAGAGAATCGCTTGGGATTATCGCATGTCCTTTTTCTCTAAAAAATTCAAGGAATGCGGTTCGCAACTCGTGACCGGTCATAAAATAAAAATCCTCCTAATTGAAATTAACGATATTATAAATCTCTGGATTAACTCTCCTTCATAACCTCTTCCAAAACGTTCTTTATCACATCATAGCTAAAACCATGTCTGCCTAAAAAAGCATAAAGTTTTCTTTTTACAGAATTTTTATCATCATCTTTATATGACTTTATCTTTTTCCTTGCCAAATCTAATGCTAAATCATATTGAACTGACTCACTAAAATTTTCGTTAAGAACGGTCTCTATCACGTCTTCCTCAATGCCTTTATTAGCTAATTCATGTTTGATGACCATTCTCCCTTTGGGGTTATTACTAATCCTTGATCGCACCCATTCCTCTGCAAAGGTTTTATCATTTACGTATCCATAATTTTCCATTTTTGAGATAACATCTTCTATTATATCGTCTGTGTAGCCTTGTCTTTTAAGTTTATCTTGAATTTCCTTTGCTGAATACATGCGTCTTGACAGGAGCATATAAACATAATTTTTCGCCTTTAATAGTTCATCATCGTAAATTAAATCTTTTAGCTGTTCTTCGTCAACCTGTATTCCTTTTTTTAACTGATATTTGACCGCTACTTCCTCCGAAACCCCACAAAAAAAGTTTCCATCTAAGAATATTGAAAGCCTTGACGGATATTTTTTCTGGACTTGCAAATCAGTTATCTGACGTTTCATAATAATCTTCCTGACTTTGTGATAATATATAGATATTGCTAAAAAGTCAAGAGGGATTTTTGATAAGATAAGGAAATTAGCTGTAAATGTAGCCTTTTTATCAACTATAATCTATTAGAATATTAAGAGATTTTGAAGGAAAATATTATTGATACTTTTATAATTCTCTAAAAGACAAACAGTTGCCAATTAATATAAAAATGGTGGAGGTGGCGAGTATCGAACTCGCGTCCGAAGATATATCAACAGAGGCTACTACATGCTTTTCCTGTGATTTGTGCTATCGCCCCTTGCAACTCCCGCAGGCAGGATTTGCAAAGCACTATCTCGGATATTGCTTCGCCTTTCGTCCTCCGAGCCAAGACGATCAGCTAGCCTGTTAAGCGTCGCCCGCCATATCCCACAGGCATGAATATGGAAGACGTAGCTGGTAAAATTACGCAGCTAGAGCCAATTCAGTATTGGCATTTAATTTTTTTCCATCAGTTTAACGAGGCCGATGGAACCTCGGCATGCAACCCCTGCATCAACTATCCCCGTCGAAACCAATTCACCCCCACTAATTTAGATATGAAACCTTAAACATTATCTCGTATTAAATATCTAACATCTATTTAATATCTAACATTTAATATCTAAAATCTATTCCCTTTTCTTTGATATAGACGCCATTTCTCGCCTTAGGTCTTCCTTTTTCAAATCTTCTCTTTTATCGTAAAGATGCTTTCCTTTGGCGATCGCTAAAGAAACTTTTGCTATTCCCTTCTCGTTAAAATACATCCCCAAAGGGATTAAAGTAAACCCACTTTGTTGAGTTCTTCCCCATAGTCTTCTTATCTCTTTTTTGTGCAGAAGCAATTTTCTTTTACGTTTTGGATTATATCCCTTATTTTCTGCATGGCTATATGGGCTTATATGAGCATCATAAAGATATACCTGACCGTCCTCAATTTTAGCATAGCTATCTTGGAGACTAACATTTCCTTGACGGAGTGATTTAACCTCCATGCCTTCTAATGCTATGCCTGCTTCATAAGTAGCGATGATATGGTATTCGTGTTTTGCCCTTCTATTTTCTACAATTTTCTTGACTTCTGCCATCGGTTTTATATCACAGGATTTTATGTGTTATAAACAGCAATATATTTGTCCTTCCAATATAATTATACCACAAACATAGCAAAAAGACAAGAATTACCTGCAATTTGGCACAATTTGGTATCTGTCTTAAATTGTCGGGCAATAAAAAAACCATCTGTTTATAATATCCTCGTTAAACTTGAAAGTATTAACATCAGATTAGCAGATGGTTATCACAAAGATTAAGATTAAATCACAAATCAAGCCTATTATTAATTATTCAGTTGTTTTTAACGTTGCCCAACATGTAGCAAGTTTATCTCTTGGATCAACTGCTTCCCCTGCTAATCCTTTGGACAACATAACTTGATTAATTTCCTTTTCGCTTAAAGCTCTTTTATAAATAGCAGCCTCATCAATTATGCCGTTGAAATATCCATCAGAAGCACCGCCTATTGTCGTAGCCATTCCCGCGCTTGAAATCGCCCCTGGAAAAGCTATTTCCTTATCTTTTTTGCCGTCAAGATATAAAAATAGCTTGGTTTTAGCGACAACACCTGCTATATGATGCCATTCATCTTTTGGAGGAGAGACACCAAATCCGTTATCTCCGACCCAACCGGGGCAAACGATGAACTCTAACTGAGCACCTGCATTTCTATTATCCCATCTCAACGCCCATGCGTTTACATCTCTTTGTGCAACGATAGAGCCACAGCATATTCCTCCGCTGTCACCTTTGACCGTAACCCAAACGCACACGGTCATCTCTTCTTTTCCATTAAAAGCTAAATCGTCCGTTCCCGGTATATCAATCTTATCGCTTTGTCCATTGAACAATAATGCTTCTCCATATTTACCTGCAACAGATTTCGCCCCTTTCAGAGTTCCATCATTTTTGCCGATAACATCTTTGACTTTATCTCCGCTAATCGTGCTTTTATCAAGCGGCCAATAAGCAACTAATCCATCTTTGACCATCTGTGCTGATACCATATTTGAAATTATGAATATCATCACACATACAATAAAAGAATAACTTAATTTTATCTTCATTGCTTAATCCTCCTTTTATTCAACAATAAAGAATATACAAAAAGCTACCCTTACTTGCACTATATACGAAGGAACAATATAAGCTATTTTTTCAAATCCCCCCATGTTGTTGTCAATTTACCTTTGTGATCAACAGAAGTCGTGCCAGTTGGAACGCCATCTCCTTCAGCTGAAACAAAAAGGAAATGTATTGGAAAACCACTCCTGCTTACGCCAAGCCCAATTCGTCCCTTATCATAAGAGGCATCAGTCACAGAGACGAGTAATTTATTGTCAAGATAAGCGTCAATATTGTTTCCATTTAACTTGATGGTTACAGTATATACCTTATCTGCGTCAACTGGACTTGCGGTATATTTTAAGTGAGAGTATGCACCTTTCGTTATTTTACCTATGGTCAAATAGCCATCGCGTTGAAGCCGTGTAGCATAGCCGTTGTCGTTATCTACCATACGATATAATAGCAAAGCGTCATTAGCTCCAGTAGATTTCGCATCATGCTTTGCTTTCATTGTGACTGTTCCATCTTTAATCACCCAGCTTGATTCAAAAATGGAACGAAAAGCGTTCGTATCCTTTGCTACTTCCTGACCAGCCAATTCCGTCTGATCATACATTCCGTTTGCAATAACCCATTTGCCCGATATGACCTTCCAACCCTTGGCGCTATTGTTTTCACCAATTAGCTTTGAATC
>DTPJ01000593.1 GCA_011334435.1 Candidatus Poribacteria bacterium
AGAACATTTTTGTCGGGTAGTAAGGTATCGTCATCTAGGAACAGAATCACTTCGCCTTTAGCAACCTGAACACCGAGATTTCTTGCAGCTGGAAGCCCGGCATCATTTCCTAAAACATACTTTAAATTACAGCCAACAGATTTAAAATTTAGACTATATAAACCCACAACGTTTTTTGCAGAGTTCTTCGGAGAGTCATCTACGATGATTACCTCTAATGGCAGGTAATCTTGATTAAGAATTGTTCGCAACAATTCAGCTAACTCTTTCGGTCTATTCCGTGTAGGAACTACTACCGAAATTTTAGGCAATCTATCTAATATCATCTGGCTACGCTACTTCGAGTTCTTTGAGATTTTCGCCATATCTCCAAGGTTTTTCCTAATGCGCGCGCAGTTTCCTACAATAAACTTGTCCTGTAGACACAAATTATTATAAATGGTAGTTTACTAAACTCTATTAAATTCACTAAGTATTTTTCGCCATGATTCCAAGGTTTTCTCATAACTGAAATTCTCCCTAACAAAGTTGTAAGCATTAACACCTACTTTCTCCAAAAGTTCTGGCTTATTTAGAAGTTCAATTATTCGTTCGGCTATATGCCTTGGATCATTAGACTTCAGCAAAAAACCAGTTTCATTATCTTTAATAACATTTGGGATCGCACCAACTGGGGTGGCAAGAACAGGTGTACCGCAAGCCATTGCCTCTAGAATAATATTTGGTAATCCTTCTGTATATGAAGGTAAGACTAGTAGCTTCATTTTATTTAAATATTGAGGGACATCTCTATGAGGTATTGGACCTGTTAATGTGACATGTCCTTTTAATTGTTCATTGTTAATTATTTGCATAATCTTAGACGCCAGTTCTCCCTCACCAATTATTATAAAACTGATCGAAGGATTTCGCTTTAACACAAAAGGAATTGCCATTATTAGATTCAGAACTCCTTTTTCTTCGCTCAGTCTCCCAATATATCCCACGACATATAATCTATCGCTGACTTTTTTGTTAATCTTAAATCTGGTAAAATCAATAAAATGTTCATGTAAAATTACTATTTTATGCTGATATTTTTCGATATCCATTTCTTTAATTAAGTTGCGAGAATAAATAATTATTTTATCGGCAAAACGAAGATTGATATTTATTATGAAGGATGTAAGCTTGTAAAATGGTTCATTTCTGATAGAGTGAACTTTCAACGCTATACCTGCAGGCATTAATATAGATTTTTTTCTAATAATTTTAAGTGCTAATATGGGAAAAAAGAATAGCTCTGCACCTACAAAAAACACGAATATGTCATCGGTTTTGTGTAATGTAAGAATGATGGAAGAAATTTTTAGTTGCATTAACAGATAATAGATAATCCTACTAAAGATATTTCTATACGGGTTTTTAATAATAAGAAATACTTTAACATTCTTTCTTCTATCTATTTTCTCAAAGACGGCCCTAGGAGATCTTATGCCCACTACATGTATTTGACTTGTTGTAACATCGGCTAACACATTCGCTAGTTTCGGTAAATGTCGTCCCCAGAAGCTAATTATACAGATGCTCAAATCTGCGATAATATATCACACTTCTAGATTGAAAAGTGAAACAATATCTTCTTTGCTTAAATCCATTTTGGAGGGTATGATAACGTTTGTTATTTTATTTCTTTTAAAAGTGTTATATAAAATGTTGTATTCGTGGTAAGGCTTTTTTTCAAACCTTTCATTTTTTATTCCAAAAAGATATCTGTATTTATTGTATTCTTTGTAGATAAAATCCCATTCGTAAAGATTGACGTGCATTGCCCTTCTTGCGAGTTCCTCTACTTGTACGTCTTCATTAAAATGAATATTGTCAATAAGATTGCTTCTTTCTAGAAAGAAAATTTTAAAAATTCTTGTAGGGGATCCTATCCTAGCATTAGGATTTATCTTGTTTAAATTAACGTAAAATACCGGCTTTAAGACTTCTAAACCATATCGAACATATCTATTCGGAAAATGTTTTCTGAAACATTCAAGGAACCAAAAATATGGATAATATAAAAATTTCTTTGCTCCCAAAACGCGGTTAGCTATCTCTTCATCTTTGAGGTTATAATCGAATATGTGTATTGTTTTGGGCATTGGGTATGCTTTTTCGCTATCCACGATAAGCCAGTCATCACTTAAATATTCAAAGCCTTCCTTTAATAAATTCAACACGATGCTTGTTTTTCCTACATTGCCACATCCAGTAAAAACAAAAGCTTTATCATCCTTACATACTCCTCCTGCATGAAGTATGGATTTGTCTGGCCACCAAAACAATCCTTCGCAATAACTCAATAGAACATTTAAAGGCACACCTTTCTGATATAAGAGAACGTTTTCTCCCTCTCCAAAAGGAATGTAAAACCCCTGTTTACAACCAGCAGGCTTTGTTGGAAGATCTTCATATATTTCACAACTTCTAACGATAAGATTTGGATTTAAATTCTCTTCAGTTATCGCCCACCCATATTCTTTGAAAAATTCTCGATTAGCAATGCCTTCTACGGAAATTACAAAACCATGAATGTTATAAGTTCTAGTGTCTTTCACGCCTTTCAGCAATCCCTTACTTACTATATCTGATAGATTTGCGGTGATACGTATAACACGCTCCTCTTATATACTAAGGAATAATTTAGCATTACGAGAAACCATAACCTTCATAGCATCTATTTTTGAATACTTCTTCGTAGATCTTCTCTAATCTTTCCACTACTTTCTCTATGGTGAAGTTTTCCCTAACAAAGGTTTTACTTTTTAAGCCCATTTCTTTGGCCATATTATTACTGTTTATTAGATTGAAAATGCTTCTCGTTAACCGCTTTATATTTCCAGCCTCAAACAATAAGCCCGTTTCTCCATTTATTATTAAGTCTTCTAGTCCTCCAACTTTCGAGGCTATAACCGGTTTGCCACATGCATAAGCTTCAAGAACAGCCATTGGAAAGGTTTCGTATCTTGATGGTAAAACCACAACATCAGAATCAACGTAGGCTTCAAGCTTATCCCGCCCATACAGGGGCCCGGTGAACAGAACATGTTTTGAGATGCTTAGAGCGCTTGTTAATGATTTGGCTTCTTTTAGGTATCCGTCATCTGGTCCTGCTATCACCAGCAAAGCATCTTTGCAATGCCTATCATTAATTAAGTGTGTATAAGCTTTAATCAGAAAGTCTATGCCCTTGATTTTATGTATTCTGCCCAAGTATAAGATTACCTTCTTTTCTTCCGGTATACCAAACTTCCTTTTGAAGGCTCCTTTAGGCGGCAAATTAGCGTATTCCGAAAGGTCTATGCCGTTAGGTATAATGGCAATCTTCTCTTCTGGAACACCCATACTCTTATACTGTTCAGCCTCAAATCTGCTAAGAGCAATAACCTTAGAAGCGTCACGCAACAATTTATAACCAAACAAAACATCAAAAAGCCATTTTAAACTTCGTTTAGGTCCAATTCTGGGAAGCTCTCCATGAGCTTGTACAATATAGGGAATTCTGAATCTTTTTGCATAAAAATAGATTAGTGGACTTGTGTAAAAGCGATATTCATGAATGTGCACTATGTCGTATTTCATAAGACTATCTTTGATCTTACTCAACAGATCTTTGGAGAAAAAGAGAGGTATAGGAAGATAAGGTTTATACAAGATGTTTTTACAGTAATGAACCTTGACATTGTGAATGTTGCATACTTGCTTTTTTAAGTTAAACATTTTGTCTCGAGAAAGTACATTCGTGGTATACACGGTCACATCGTGTCCTCTGAGTGCTAATGCCTTTGATATTTCAGATGCAACACGCGAGTTACCGCTTTCGCTGTATGGTGGGTAGAAGGCATAAACAATCTGCAAGATTTTCAATTTCATCTGCTTTTTAAAGCCTTCAAATAAATCTTTTCATATTCCTCAGCGATATTAGTCCAACTTAGATTTTTGAGCACAAATTCGCGTCCTTTTCTTCCCATCTCCGCAGTCACAGAATTTTCATGTAGAACCTTATGCAGTAAATGTGCCATACTTTCAGTATCGCCATATTGCACAGAGAAGCCAAAGCCCATTTCCTCAGCCACTTTGCCTAAGTAATTTCCTCTTGCTAAGATTACCGTTTTTCCAGTTGCTGCAGCTTCTAATGGTGCAATCAAAGTCACATTAAAGGCCTCTGGATGAACAACGACGGTTGAGTCGGCGTAAGCGCATACTTTGTCGAATTCGCTTAGAAAACCGGTAAAAACCACTTTTTCTTCGATTCCCAAGGAGCGGGAAAGATATCTAGCCTGTTGCAAATATCCATCATCTGGACCTGCGAGGACAAGAGCTGCTTCATCATACTTCAGATTATTTACTAAAAAAGCAAAAGATTTAATCAAAAATTCTATTCCTTTTACTTTATTAATTCTACCCAAGTATAAAATTAGTTGGCTATCTTTGACTCCGTATTTTTCCTTAAAAATTCCTTTAGGTGCTGGCTTAAAATATAAAGAGAGGTTAATGCCATTAGGGATTATTTTTATTTTATTTTGCGGTACTTTAAAGATATGCCTATACTGGTTCTCTTCAAGTTCGCTTAGGGCTGTGCATATTGTAGCTTGATTTAATGACATTCTTAATATAGAATTATGCAACACGTTGAGATATCTTAAAATAGGGTTTGGGCTCATCTCTTTTATGTAGCTAGCTAAAGTGCCATGTGCAGTAACTATTAGAGGCGTTTTTTTAAATCTAGAAACTAGTGCAGCCAAGTCGAATTGAAAACTTCTTGCACAATGAGCATGGATTATATCGAAATCATTTCTCATAAGATCTAGAAACATTGTGGGTGTTATGTAGTAGCCACCGATATGAAAAAAAACCTTGTACCGCTTAACCGGAATACCCTCTATACTTTCCATGGAGGGGAGTTCACTAAGCTTATTCGGACTAGTTGCTTTACATGCATAAACAACAAAATGATAACCTTTGTTCTTTAGAATCCTCATTACATTCCTTATTACGGTAACCGGACCCCAGGATGATTCTTTAGTATAGACTGGAGTAACTATTGCTATTTTCACATAGTAGCCCTCTCTACCATCCATGTTCCATTAATAATCTCTCATCAACAAAACCGCTCCTTCTATGAGATGCTATGTACCAACCTATCGTTTTCTTTAAACCATCCTCGATTGAAAATCGAGGCGTCCATCCCAGCAACCGTTTAGCTCTGCTTATATCTAAGGCCCTGCTTATAACCCCAACAGGCTTAGAAGAATCAAAGATTATTTTCCTAGGCTTCCAACCCATTATATCAAATATTTTATTTGCGACATCCTTTATTTTGAATCTTTTACCTGTTCCCAAGTTTATCGGCGTTCCATCATGTATTTTTTCTCCTGCTAATAACATTCCTTCCACAATATCTTCAACATAAGTAAAATCTCTCTCTTGTTCTCCATTTCCCCAAATAACGTATGGATCCATTCTTTCAAAGGCTTTGTAAATTAACGCTATAATTGCGTGAGTTTCATTCTCTCTAGGACCGTATACTGTTACAAATCTGGTGCTACACCCTTTCAGTCCGTATTGTTTTATAAATGCTATTAATTGAATTTCGCCCATTAGCTTAGCCCATCCATACTCGATGTCAGCGCTTAGGTAGTCTTCTAGTTTAAATGGATCTGTATCTTCCTCCTTTAGAAGATAATTCGAATTCATCTTACCTTGCAATTTTGGTGGATAAACGCAGGCGCTACTTGCGAACACGACTTTATCAACTCCTGCTCTGTAACTGGCTTCAAAGACGTGATGATCTATAGATAAGTTCGAACAAACATCTGCTGGATGTGTATGGATATATCCCCTTCCTCCATGAGTTGCTGCAAGGTGGAAAACTATTTCATGTCCTTTGAAAATTTCCGTTAATTTCTTCAGTTTCACATACTCTAAATTCTCTTGTATGAACTTTATCATACTCCAGCTCTCTTTGAGATTTTCTAGTTTTCCGCTACTTAGATTATCTATAACTGTTACTTGAGCGCCCAAGCCAACTAGTTTATCTACCAAATGGCTACCTATGAAGCTGGCTCCACCTGTTATTAGAACCTTTTTTCCCTCATAGAAGTTGTTAATCATTTTTTCATTCACATTGGGACAGATTATTTTTAGCTCGCCCATATACTTAGCGTTTTTCCATGCCAATTAGTGATATAGCGTTACTGACATAATACGTCTCTTATGTTTAGTAAGGATAGTATTACACAACGTGAAAATCAATGCGACGTGTATGCATTACAAATCGCTATTGTAACTTTGCCAAGGCAACAATATTTGAGTTTAAACATCTGACACCGGGTATTTTTTCTGTAAAAGTCTCGAACAAAAAAATTATTTTAGCAAGCCACAAAGGTAGTCTTGTGTGTGCAATTTTTAAGAAACGTGCAATTGGAAAGGAAAGAAAGAAAATGGCAAAATATCTTTCAACCTTAAAATCAGCCAAATTTAATGCCGTCTCCAGATATCCAAAGGTAAACTGCTTTTCGCCCTTTGTATGTGCTTCCATTGGGAAAAATTTTCTTCCGAAAGCAGAAAACGGATTAAGCAAGTTTGGCTCCATAAACAGACAAAGAGCATGAGAAGCGGACACCCTCTTAAGCTCACTGAACGCCCTGCTTAATTTAGGCAAATGATGAAGTATGGAAATTCCAATTATAAAATTAAAAGCGCCATCCTTAAACGGAAGCCTCATCGCATCACACACAACAAAATCACCTTCACGACACACAAACTTGGCAACCTTAATCCACCTTTTACTCAAATCTATTCCAACTACCACAAAACCCCACCTACAAATCAGCCTGGAAAGCCAACCACCGCCACA
>DTPJ01000283.1 GCA_011334435.1 Candidatus Poribacteria bacterium
AGCTATATTCCAGTAGCATTCGCCAATTCTTAAAAGGGCATCGTCTGCCAATTCGCTTTTGGGCCATCTATCCAAAACTTTTTGAAACTCCTCAATTGCATATTTATAACTACTAAATACGCTGAAATAGATGTCTCCAATATCATATTGAGCATTATCCTTTTCTTCATCTTTGCCTTCTGATAGGATTTTGATGTCTATTTCTAAATCTCCTATTGCATTAATCCTATTCCTTGCTTTGACCGCAACATCTGTCCCAAGCCTTGAATATTTTTGGAGAATTTTATTATAGGACTCTACCGCGTCATCATATCTCTTTTGAATAAAGTATATGTCACCGATAGCGAGCATAGCGTTGTCAGCAGAATCGCTTTCTGGATATTGGTCTATAATTTCCTGATAAGTAGATAGAGCTTGATCGTATTTTTCTTGCTGAAAATATGAATTTGCGACCTGCAACTTTGCATTATCAGCCCTTTTGCTTTCTGGATATTTCCTTGCATACTCTTCAAACTGCATATTTGCTTCATCAAGCATATCCAATCCCTGTAATTCTTTCGCTTTTGCGTAAAGCATATCTGCTTCTTGCTGTGGCGTTAGATTAACTTTTGACACAGAACATGCACTAATTGTGAAAATAATTGTTATTAATAAAATGCCGATTAAAAACCTCATCTTAATCACCTCAATTGACTATGATATAAAATTATTATTAAGTAACTCCTCCCTATTTAAATAATATCACTAAAACGTTATTAATGCAATTAAAAAGGGTAATGTCAGTCAGAAAATCAATCTTGACTTACTATATCTAATGTGATACATTTTTATATGTCACAAAGAGCATTTATTTTTCTTTTGAAGAGCTAAAACTTAACAAGAGGTGTTACTTTGGGAAGGACATATTATTCTGCTGAAAAAGATATGGAAGATAAGGTTCGGCGAATTGAGCAGGACTTCAACAGAATAGAGAATCGTGAAGACCGAAAATTTATGGCAGTCGGAATGCCTGTTGACTTATGGTTAGAAAGCGGTTTTGACGAAGGCGGTATACTTGTTATAAATAGTGATGTAAATATACGTTCTAATATTGCTAATTCATTAAGAACGAGGGGATATAAAGTTCATGAGACATCAGGTGGTCCTGATGTTATGTCACTTTTACGCAAATTTAGCTTTAGTTTGATGATAGTCCCATGGGTTATGTTTGAAAGAAGTGGGGATTTTGTAAGCCTTCTTCGCAAAGCTTTTCCACAGACAAGAATTATTATTACTTCTCCCAATTTTGCATGGTCTAGCGAAAATGTCGTTGGTGCAAGTCATGGCAAAAACGCCCTTGATGCTGGGGCTTATTCTTACGTTCCCGATAAACATATTGATAGATCGTTATTAACTTGTGTTGAATCAGCAATGAAATCACACGAGAGATCATGTCCTGTCTTAATGAATGGATTAGCATGTAACCTAAAATGCACTTTATAAATCCTATAAGTAACTTAAAACTTGAAAATAAACGGATTATAAGCTATCATTATTAAGCAGTTTTCAGTTTAGAGTTTAGAGTTTTGAGTTAAGGAGACCTAACTACCATGATGAACTTTATAAGGAGTAAGCTCAAATTCTTGATGTGGGTTGTCGCTATTGGTTTTGTCGGTGGACTATTCTTCATTGGCGGAAAAAGAGTCGGTCCTGCTTGGTTGGCGCCTCTATTGCCTACTCGTCTGCTTGTATCTATGCCCGGCTGTGCCAGATCAGCAGGGATACTGATGAGAATTGGAAGCCATAACGTAGGTATAGAAGAATATAGAAGAGTCAAAGAGAATAGCGTTGATGTCGCAAGAATGAGATATAGAGAAAATTTTGATACTTATGCGCAAAATATGGATTTTGACAAAATAACAATAGACAGCCTTACTCGGTATTATACCTTACTGCAAGAAGCAGATAGGCAGAAAATATATGTAAGTAAAGCAGAGATTGAGGAAGGTATCAAAAATTTTCCTTATATGATGCCCTTTGAAGCGGAGACAAGGGTAAAATTGTTGCCTTATTTTGAATGGTCTAAAACAGCAGACGGAAGGATAAATCCAAACGCTCTAAGACGTATATTAGAAAGTCAAGGAAAGATCACGCTTAACGAATTTACCGATGAGATAAAAAATGCACTACGTATAGCAAAATTAAGAAGCCTGCAAGACGCATCAGCAGTCGTTACTGATAATCAGGTTTTGCAGGAGTATAAGAGGCAAAATGAGAAGGCAAAAATAAAGTTTATTGAAATCCCGTATAGTTCTTTCGCCGATAAAGCAGAAGTTAGCAGTGCCGAAGCTGATGAATACTTTCAAAAAAATATATACCAATATAAACTTGATGAGAGGGTAAATATCGCATTCATCAGAATTAGCCCTTCAAGTTTTATTGATAAAGTAAAAATAAGCGATGCTGAAATAGCTTCATACTACAGGTCACATCAACAGGAATTCTATGAGTCAGAAGGGGTTAAAGCAAAACATATACTCGTTCAAGTAGATTCTACCGCGTCAAAGGAAGAAAAGGCAAAGGCAAAGGCTTATGCTGAGCAAATTTTAAAAGATGCAAAAAAGCCGAATGCAGATTTTTCAGCGTTAGAGACAAAATATAACAAAGAACCATTCAAGGTCAAGTATGAAGACTTGGGATTTTTCGGCAGAAATCAGATGGTCAAGCCGTTTGAAGATGCTGCGTTTGCTCTTAACCCTGGACAAGTCAGCAATGTGGTGGAGACCAGTTTTGGCTATCATATTATCAAGGTTGAGGATAAAAAGACCTCTTATACGAAAACATTAGAGGAATCCGCAGGCGAGATTTACAGAAAACTTGCACAGGAGCAAGCGGTAGTATTAGCAAGGCAAAAAGCAGATGAAATTCAATATACCGTTATGTCAGAGGAAAATCTCCAATCTGCGATTGATGCTTATCCAGAATTAGGTCTAACTATACAAGAAACAGGATTCTTTGCCAAGGGAGAAAATATACCAAAGATAGGGTCAAGCTATACTTATAAACCTATCGTTGACGAAGCATTTAAGATGAAAGTTGGCGATATTAGCAATCTGATTGAAATCAAGGCTTATGGCAACAATGTTCTTGGTTTTTATATCTTTAAGCTTTTGGGGAAAAAACCCGCTGAATTGCCAAAACCTGCTGATGTCAGAGATAAAGTTATAAGAGATCTAAAACAGGAGAAGGCAAAGAAATTGGCAATGGAAGAGGTAAAAAAGATAATGTCCTCTCTTGGAAATGTCACTACCATTGAAGAAATAGCGAAAGCCTTCCCCGATCAGAAAGTTGTTGAATCAGAAACCTTCACATACTCACAAGATGGGTATATACGAGGGAAAGATGGTAGCATTGAATCAAAATCCGCTATGATGAAAAGCTTTAACATGAACGTAGGCGAGATAGCCGGACCCTTTGAGGGCAAGAATGGAGTATGTATAATCCAATTGTTAGAGCTTCAAAAGGTTGATGACACAAAAATTGCACAGAATAAAACCGAGTTAAACAAGATATATCAACAACTTGTGCAAAAAGAACAGCAACGTATATATGAATCTTGGTATCAAAAGGCGAAATCAAATGTTCCTATAAAAACATTTATCTCATTTACAGAGCAATCTTAACCTTTGCATAAGCCTTGAAAGGGGAAGTCCAACGACATTAAAGTAACAGCCTTCAATCTTTTCAACGAAGGCTGCTGCTCTCCCCTGTATTCCATAAGCACCTGCTTTTCCCTCATATTCTCCGCTTTCAACATAGGCAATTATCTCATCTATAGAAAGTTCACGAAATTTTACCAATGTCGTTTCTGCCCATGTCTCCTTAATGCCCCTTTGAGTGTCAATTATGGCTACTCCTGTTATTACTTGATGAGTTTTTCCGCTAAGCTTTGATAGCATATTTATCGCGTCTCTTTTATCTATTGGCTTGCCTAAGACTTCGCCGTTTACGAGTATCTGTGTATCAGCGCCTATAACTATACCCTCTTTAACTTTTATCGCTACGTTTTGAGCTTTATATAATGCGATTGCCTGTGCGTTTTTCAATGGATCATTATGAATAATATCGTTCTCATCAACATTGCTTGGAATTATGTCAAAAATCAACCCAACTTGCTCTAATAACTGTTTTCTACGTGCTGATGCTGAAGCCAAAATTATTCTCTTTGGCATACAGAATCACCCTTTCCTTAACATTACATTTTGCACGATTTCAATTAAGTCTTTATTTTTATATGGTTTAACTATGCAACCGTCAAAACCGTAATGTTCATAATCGGACATAACGGGATCATCAGAATATCCACTGGAAACAATTGCTTTAACATTAGGATCAAGCTCTTTAAGTTTAACAATTGCTTCTTTTCCGCCCATTTCACCGGGAATTGTAAGGTCCATGATAATTAAGTCAAATTTTCTCCCATTTTCAAGTTCAGATTTATAAAGATTAATAGCTTGGTCTCCACCTTCTGCAACAAAAACTTCGTGTCCTACATTCCCGAGAATAGCTTGGACTAAATCCCTTATTATCTCTTGATCATCTACTATGAGGATTCTTAATTTATCGTTTAAATATTGCCTTGTTAACTCTTCTGAGTAATACTCAGTTTTAGCTGGGAGATAAATGTAAAAGGTTGATCCGACTTCCAACTCCGACTCAACATCAATATGTCCGTCATGCTTTTTTATAATTGTATAAGCTGTTGAAAGTCCTAATCCACTCCCTTTTTGCTTTGTTGTAAAGTAAGGATCAAAGATTCTTTGCAAATACTTTTTGGGAATCCCTATACCATAATCCTTAATATATATCTTTACATATTTTCCACTTTTTAGCGGAAGGCAATCTTCTAAATCAATTGTTATATTTTCAGCCCCTACTTCAATTGTCCCGCCACTTGGCATCGCTTGAATGGCATTAATAACGATATTATTTATAACTTGGCTTATCTGACCCCCGTCTATTTCCACAGACCAAAGGTTATCAGGTATAAGAAATTTACATTTAACATTTGAACCTTTTAATGCGAAATTAGTAGAATCTATTAATAATTCTTTGATAGATGTAACTTTAAGTATTGGCGCTCCACCTTTGGAAAAAGTGAGAAGTTGTTGTGTAAGTTTTCTCGCTTCCATAGTTGCCCTTTCAGCGTCTTCTAATCGCTTAAAGGCTTTGTCATTTGGGTCTAAATACATCCTCGCCAAAGAAATATTGCCTAAAATTCCAGTCAACATATTATTAAAATCGTGTGCAATACCACCAGCCAAAATGCCTATTGAATCAAGTTTCTGTGCTTTAATAAGTTCTTCTTCAATCTTACGTTTTTCTGTCTCATCTCTAAATACAAGCACTGCCCCGATTATATTCCCTTTTGTATCTCTAATAGGCGCTATGCTATCAGAGATCAATATTTCCTCATCATTTTTTGCCAAAAGTATCGTGTTGTCAGGGAATTGGACTATCTCTCCCGTCTTAATAGCTTTTTCTGTTAGATCATCAATGGGTTTTCCGCTTTTTTCATCTATTGCTTGGAATATCTCCCTCAAAGGCTTTCCTAATGCGGAAACCTCTGCCCAGCCCGTAAGCTTTTCTGCAATAGCATTCATCAATAGTATATTCTCATTGACATCAGTGACAATTACACCATCGCCTATGGAACGCAAGGTAACTGCTAATCTCTCTTTTTCAGCGAATAAGGACTCTCTCAATGCAACATTTGCAAGAGCTTTTGCCATCTCAGCGCCGACGATACTGAACAAATTAGCTGACGTCTCATCAATGTTTCTTTTTGTTATATAATTATCTACTGCTATCATGCCGACGTTTTTATCACGATCCCTGACACAGATGCAGATATTATCGCCATTTTCATCTCTTTTATAAAATCCAGGGGAAGGCGGATGATAGCCCCACACAGACGCGAATTTATCTTCTTCCGAATCCTTATTCAGAAATACAATATTACTATTGCCATCAATTCCAAGCTTATCTTTCAATATTGCTGGGTCTATATCAATTGTATAGCCATGATGAGGTGGAATTGAATCTATAGGGTTTTCTTTTTCACTTTTGCAAATATTGCCATTTATATCAGTTCCCCAAAGTTCGCAGATCACATCCTCATTAGGATCGCATACCCACACGCTTGCCCGATCAAACCCAATTTCTTTTAGGCTTTCAACGATCACTCGCGCAGTATCAGAAAGCGTCGGTTGACTATTTATTTTCCTGCTAATATCCATTATAAGCCGTAGACGTTTAATTTCTTCTTCATATTCAATTTTAGGCTTTTCCTCTACCATCTATATCCCTCTTTTCCATTTAAGTTTATAACTATTGTGATATTTATAATCATTAGGGGTTCTGAGGATAGATGACTGCTTTTATAACTTCGTCTGAATAATTATGTAGCATTTCAAAGGCGACATTTATCTCGTCTAACGAAAAAGAATGGGTTATGAGTTTATCAACTTTAACTTTGCCAGAATGGATAAGATCAACAGCTTTAGGAAAATCTTTTGGGTTAAAACGTCTGACAAATTTAAGTGTTAGCCCAGACCTCCTAGCAGTTATACATCTTATAGGTATATACTCTTGATCAACAGGTATGCCGACAATGATAATTGTTCCATTAGGTTTGACCAAACTTGATGAAAGCTGATAAGCAGATGGTTCTCCTGCAAGTTCAAAGGCTAAGTCTGCCCCAATTCCGTTTGTTGCAGAGATCACTTTTTCCAATGGATTCTCTTTTTGTGGATTGATTGTCAGATCAGCAT
>DTPJ01000762.1 GCA_011334435.1 Candidatus Poribacteria bacterium
AGAAGGATTGAAAGAAGGATTGAAAGAAGCGATAATTGAAATTTTAGATGAAAGATTTGGGAGTATCACTCAGGAGATTTCTTCTGCTATGAATAAAATAGATGATGTTGATAAATTGAAATCCCTTAATCGTATTGCCTTAAAATGTAAATCTTTAGAGGAATTTTCAGAGTTGGTTACAAAAATGGAAAATTAGCAAAATCTAATAGGTTTACTTTTTTAACTGAATATTGACATGCTCTTTTCTGTTATAGTATAATGGTTAATAATAATTTTTAAGGGGAAATTATGTCTTATTTCTGTATTAACTGAAAAAGACCAATTAGCAATAATAAAATTCAGGGGAAAAGAGCAAGAAAAACATTTAACGAATTTGTGAAGTCCGTTGAAATAATTGATAGGTATTTTCGTGAATTTATCACAAATAAAAAATAAATAGACAGGAGGTAATGGTGTTGAAGATTTGGAAGCTTAATTGGGTTTTCATTTCATTATTATTGTTGTTTTTATTTGTTGAAATGGCTTTTGGCGCGAAAAGTGAGCTTTCAGAGGATGCTGTTCGTGTGGCAAATGAGATCAGCTTGCGAAATCTGAGGGCTACCATTGCGCGCCTTTCTGCACTTCCTACCAGAGTTACTGGATATGAAGCTGGCGAAAATGCTGCAAAGTTCATATTTGATGAATTCCAAAGGATCGGATTGGAAAATGTGGAAAGTCAGGAATACGAGATAACCGTTCCGATAGACCATGGCGACGGCAGATTAAGGATACTTGACCCTAATTCTAACATGCCTATATTAAATATCAATCCTGAAACTACACCTACGACAACTTCTGAACAGTCAAAGATTAGTGAACAATCAAAGCCTAACACTCAACTTGCCGAGTTTCGTATTTATTGTCTTTGGCCTAACCTTGTCCGCACTTCGTTTTTGCCAGAAGGTATAAAACATAAAGTTAAAGAGCATGACACACTTCAAAGCATAGCAAAATCTTATGGTATTGATGTATCTTTAATATTAAACCATCCTTACAACAAATATTTGAAAGATCAAGAATTTGATGGTCGTGATAACAACTCCGATGGACAGATAGATGAGCCAGGCGAAATGGTCTTATTCCCAGATAAGGACGTTTTAATACCAATACCGGGCATAACTGGAAAGCTTATCTATGCAGGATCGGCTGAGTTCTCAGAATTCAACGGAAAAGATGTAGGCGGTTTCTGGCATGTAGTTCAACCAGATGACACCATAGATGATATTGCACATCGTTATAGGGTCGGCGTTGGAAGTATCCTCGATGACGTTCTTAATCTTCACCTTGATAAAACTAACGATAAAATAGACAATAATAACGATGGGGAGATAGACGAGGACGGCGAAATGCCACTTATGGAAGATATAGCTAGATGGTATCAAGACGGCATTGATAATGATAACGACGGTATGATTGACGAAGTCCCCGGCGATGATAAAGACGGAATTGATAATAACAAAGATGGAAGAATAGATGAAGAAGGCGAATTTGTAGAAGCTAATGAATCCTCTATTTTTATTCCCCAAGGCTCTATTGTCATGTTAGATTTTAACTGCACTATGAATTGGATAAATGCTGCAATGTTAGGTGCAAGTGCAATTATATTCATAGAGCCTGATGATACTATTCGTGGCGAAGCAGAAGCTAAATTTCTCACAATTCCCGCTGCTATCCCAAGATTTTGGATCTCCAAAAAAGACGCTGAGTATCTCTTGAAGGAATATCTTAGCATAAAACATACTGTCAAAGCTGGAGATACAATAGATAGTATAGCAGATGAATATCGCATAACTCCTGAAAAAATCAGAAGATATGAATATAATAAAGATGTAATATCATCTGGTCAACCTCTCGTCGCTGGAAGCACTATCTATATACCTGACTTCGGCGCTACAAAAAATGTAAACGTCCAATTGACTGCAACAATGACTTGGGAAAGACGACTTGGTCAGAATATTACAGGTTTACTTCCCGGAACAGACCCAAACCTCAAAGATGAGCTTGTTGTCATTCAAGCATATTTTGATTCTATGTCTGTTGTGCCATTGAATTCTCCGGGTGCCGATCCTACCTGTGGTATTGCTGCGCTATTAGAAATGGCAAGAGTATTATCTATGGAAGAAAACAGACCCGGACGTTCTGTTATGTTCCTCGCTACCAGTGGTCATTTTCAAGGGCTTGCTGGCATGCGCGCTTTTATGTATGGCATCAGTGAAGACCTCGTTAATGCTATGTATGAGATGCGCGAAGACCTATACAGAGATTTGAGAGATATAAAAGAGCTTGGACGTAGGATTGTGCTTGCAATTGGCAAAGGATTACTTGTTGAACTGCCCCCTTCATTCTTTGATCGAGTTGATTTGCTTGAAACTGATATGATAAATCTGAGAGCGAAGACCTTGCCTGACCTTTCAAATTTAAATAATACTATTAACTGGCTAAAAAATAACAGACGAGATGAGATAGAAAAACGAAAAGAGGAGAAAGACTCATCAAAGCGACGTGAAGATGAAAAATTTACCCCAGAAGATCAGGCAAGATTAGAAGCACTTACTGCCAAACTAACAAAAGATACTATTCAAACCGCATATCACTTTGAAGAACTTGTTTCAAAGTTATTAGAACTAAAAGAGGAAGCTATAAGAAAATGTAGGGAAGAAGAGAAACTTATAGTTAAATCTTATGCACTCCCGATTGCTAAAATGGACCTTGAAGCAGTGGAAAATTTATTAAAGGTTCATGAGACACTGAAAGATTATTCATCATTTAAGCCTTGGATGTATGAAAAAGATCAAGAAGACTATTTATTATCAAAACTACAAAAATACGCCCAAGATTATGGTGGCGATTTCGTTGTTGAGCATGCAGACGAGTTTACAAAGCAATATTCCTACGGCAAGATCGCAGACAGACATCTTGATTCAATGGAATTTCTGAGGTTGAAAAAGGCAAGACAAGCTTTGTATCATGAAAGAGGAAAAAACACAGATTATAAGTCTGATGAAATCGCTGTCTTAGAAAAATTATATAAAGCGATTTCCCAAGAAGGCGTCCCTGATGAACAGAAAGATGCAGGCAAAATAGATAAACTTATCCAAAAAGTGACAACCCCGGGATACCGTGAGGAGTATTCAAAAGATGAGATAAAACTTGTCTCTGCACATTTATCTACTGATAAAGTAGAGAGGTTAAAAGAATTACGCAAACAGGTTAGAGACACTAAAAATGATGAAGATGCTACTAAATTCCTTGCCAAAGAGAAAGATATTCTTTTATTGGCTAGATATAACGCAAATAACGAACCTATTTTAATATCAAAATTGATTGATCTAGCTAAGAATGATCAATTGAATCGTGATTATACAGTTGAAGAAAGACGAATATTAGACTACAATAGACAGGTTGGGAAAATAACCGAAGATGATTATAAACGAGTAACTAAGGCGAGAGAACAGCTTTTTGCAAGATACGAAGAGCAGACTTTGCTTGCCAAAATTCGTTCTAGGGCGACCAATGATGTCGCTGATCTTGAAGGGTTTCTTGCCAATATAGACACACTTGACAGACCGATGACAGATCAGGAAAAGGCTCTCCTGCGTGATAATCTACCTACATTGAAAAACTCCCGTATCCAAAATATACACAAAAAAGTTGGCATACTCTCCAGAATAGATAAAGATGAATATGAGAGAAGAGTATCTCAACTGATGCAAGTTGCAAGCCTTCAAGAAAAATTCAACAAATATTATAGTTCGCTTTTCATCTCAATAGACCTTTCAAGCCAAAATGATCAATTAGGCGTGTTTGGCAAAGGATGGTTCTATGATCAAGAGCCAGAATTCGTCCTCAGAAGAGAATTTGCATCTATTGGCAATAAATGTGCTGAATATGCTAATAATGCGAATTTTGGCAAGAATATGCTTACATTGAAGAGTTTCACTAATGATCAAATAATGCAGTCCGCTTTGGCAGGTCAATGGGGTGCTGCTGCTTCCACTAAGGCGATAGAAGCAATAGAGGGAAAAACTCTTGAAAGCCTCGTCGCAGATAATTTTGATACGCTTGTAAATCTTGGAGGAGTTAATAGGCTGATGAAACTTCAGTTCCAAGATATGAAAGAACGAGGCGAACCTTCTAAAGAGATGCTTAAAGATATGGATTATCTGCGTAAAGAGGTCGCAAGATTTATAAGAAGTGCCATAAGAGATCAGCGAAAAGCACGAAAATCTAGCATTACGTTATATAGAAAATTGGACGAAATGCTTGCACTAAAAGACCTTAAACCGGAGGAACTAACACCAGAAGAAACTGATGACGTGAATACTCTTATCAATCTCGTCGGAGCGGGAAGTGGAGTAAAATTCGTCAATGCAATCAGTGCCACTGGTGGTAAAACATGGCGAACATATATCCCCGGCAAGATAGCCTTTGATAGCGAGGTCGCTACGCTTGCAGGCAAGACAGGAATCGCTTTTGCTACAACTGATGATGCAAGAGTGTTGACAGATACACCGTTAGATACTCTAAAGAGAGTAAATTTTGATAACTTGCTTACTCAAACGAGAGTTTTATCCTCTATTCTCATTCAAGCATTAAGAGACCCTGATATGCCTACCGCCGCGAAAGTTGGAAACTACTATTGCACCTTATTTGGAAATGTTGTTGAATTTGACGCAAAAGAGAGTCCAATTCCAAGCACTCCTGTTCCATATACAGTCATGACAATAAGAGGAAGAAATAAAACTTTAATGGGAGTTCGTGGCGATCTATTCACTACTGCGGATAGTAAAGGAAAATTCCAAATATCCGGACTTGGAATGGAAGGGAGAGCGGTTTATAGACCCGGCGGAGCGCAAGAGGTTGAAGCGTATAAGCTTGATGCAGAATCCGGCGATATAGCTTATGCACCCGATCAAGGCGTATATGGTGCTAAGATATTTAGCAATAAAATCCCTATTAACACTCGTAGAAAAGGCGCCCGTATCGTTGTCTTCCCATGCGTTAGCACAACTATATATGATCTCGTTGATCAAAGGTATTATCGCACATTACGTGAATTATCCGTATATGATGCGGTTACTGATGGCGAACCGATGCAATATGGTTTCTCAAAGCCTTGGCCTCAACCGATGGTCTCTTACGTAGAGCCTATCGCATTGATATATTCCAAGCCAGGAAGCAGGATAAAAGTTGGAATGGGAGCTGGCTTGCTTGGCAACCGTTTACTTTTGGTCAAAGCCGATGCAACCGATGAAGAAGCTGAAAGAAAACCGACACTTTATACTGGCAAGGGATTTGTCGTCAGAGAAAACGGTTCAATAAGGGTTACTCCTTATGTCGTCGTCAGGGACATGTGGGCATTGGACGAAGCTCGGGACGATCTTTACAAACGATATGGAATAAGCAATAACCGTTTGGATAGGCTTCATAAGATGGCTAACACTTATCTGACGAAAGCCCAAATGTTGTTAGGTGCAAAGCAATATGATGAAGCACTAAAACTCGCACGTGCAGCATGGGGATATGAATCAAGAGCTTATCCTGACATAAAAGGCACCGGCAATGATGTTGTTAAAGGTGTTATGTTCTATCTTGCTATACTTATGCCTTTCGCATTCTTTATGGAAAGGTTGCTATTCCATTTCGCCAATATCAATAGACAAGTTATCGCTACGTTCTTGATATTTTTAGTTGTGTTTATATTATTATCACAGGTTCACCCTGCATTCCAAATTACCGTCACTCCGCTTGTAATTTTGCTTGCTTTCATAGTCTTAGCACTGTCAATACTTGTCATATCAATCATCATACGCAAGTTTGAGGAGCAGTTAGAAAAGATCAAGCGGGAGACATCTAAGATCCATAAAGCTGACGTAGGAAGACTCTCTGCAAGTGCAGCCGCATTTGCACTTGGTATCTCTAACATGAGAAAGCGTAAAAGCCGAACAATTTTGACATGCGGAACGCTTGTCATATTGACATTCACTGTCATATCGTTTACATCAGTAAGGACATTTATGCAAAGCAATAAGACACGTCTCCCGTCAGTCAGACCACCGTATACAGGAATGCTGGTAAGAAACCAATATTGGTATTCGCTTGAAGAACCACTTTACACATCAATTAAAAATGATTTACAGAAGACAGAAGTTGATACTGAGGACCAGAAAAAGGTCGTTGTAGAAAATCCTGTCTCTGCCCGTTCTTGGTATTTCTCATCATCGCTTGGCGATCAATCTTTTGTTGATATAGTCGCAAGCAATGGAAAATCATTCACTGCTACCGCACTTTTAGGAATGTCTGATACTGAACCCGGCGTCACTGGCATTGATAAGACTCTCAAATGGGGAAGATGGTTTAAGCCCGGTGAAACTTATGCTGTTATTTTGCCAGCTGGCATTGCAGATGCGCTTGATATTACCGAAAAAGATGTCGGCAATATGGAAGTCAAGATCGGTGGTGGAAGTTACCTTGTCGTTGGCGTCCTTGATACCAGCTTTAAGGACTTAAAAGACCTTGATGGTGAAGAATTGACACCAGTTGATTATCTGTTAATGCAACAGCAACATGCCAGAGGCATACAGATGGGCGGGGAAACTCTTGAAGGCGAATTACAGAAGTATTTACATTTAACTCCACAGCAAATAGCCATATTGCCCTATGATGTCGTTATAAATATGGGTGGCAATCTCAAATCTGTTGCGGTTAAGATGACAGGTTCAAAAGAGAATGTCATGTTGACTGCGGAAAAGCAGTTAGAA
>DTPJ01000361.1 GCA_011334435.1 Candidatus Poribacteria bacterium
ATCTGTTCTTTAACCGCGGAGATCATCTCATTAGGGACTGACTGAATAGACCCACTTCCACATTCAAGATAGATCATCTTCATACCAAGCAATTCTCCAGCTATGGCGTGAGCAACAGCGATGTCTATTTTATCTCTTGGGATAGGTAACGTTGCACTTATAAACTGTACTGATGTGCATGACCCGCCCTCTATGAGCATATAACCAGTCGGTATAGCCTCTATCCCATAACGTTTTATAGTGGGCGCTGCTTTGACATGCTCTCCTATAAGGAATTCGGGATTTCTTCCACTTATAAGACTTAAGAAAAGTATAGCGTCTGCATAGCGAGAAATATGGTTAGATGAACCCGGAGATATAATGACGGGCAAACCAGACGCTTGCTTAACAGCTTGGATCATCGGATCAAGCCTATCGGACATCAAGAAACTGCTTCCGATCAATATCGCATCCACATTTGCTTCTGCTGACAATTCTGCCAAAGTTGATGCACTTTCTATATCCTGTTTGTCCGGATCAATTAACACTAAATAACCAGCACCATTTTGCTTTTTTATGTTTAACAAATGTTCTAAAATATGCCCCATTTTAATTATTCCGTTTATTGAATCCAACCCATAGAGATCAGATGTCTTAATTCCAATAGAAGCCTTGGTTCGTTTTTTAGAGCAGTCCAAAATAGTTCAATCATAGTTCGCTTTTTTGAGTTAGCTAAGACATCAGCGAGATCATTCAGCGATTTATCACTAAGCTTTAGCACTCCTCCTCGGATAACTTTAAGATGACGGAATGTTCGTCCTATTCGTTTATGCCATCTTTTTTCATATTCCATCAATACTGATCGTGAAGTATCGCCCGATTTTATAGCTTTTCCAGCGACTTCTCCTGCAATATTTCCAGCGATCATCGCATTTATAATCCCTCCGCCGGATATAGGGTCGTTTTGATGAGCAGCATCTCCAACGATCATTAGACCATCTAAGACAATTTCTGAAAGGGTCCCTGCGGTAGGCACTGAGCCAAAGATGCCAGCAACAATAGGACCACTTTTGCCAAATTTATCTTTGACGAATTTATCAAGATAATTGATGGCAGTCTCGTTGTCCAAATGACCGCCAATTCCTATGCCAACATTAGCGGTATTTTTGCCTTTGGGAAATACCCAAGCATAACCTCTTGGTGCTATTTGATGCCCAATATGGAAATCACAGTAATTTGGATCAACGTCAATCCCCGTCATCAAATATTGGGCGCATGTATCTATATCCTCAGGCTTGCTAAAAGTCTTTATTCCTGCCCATCTTCCGACCTGAGACTCAACTCCGTCTGCTGCTATGACTACTTTTGCTTTAACTGCGTAATCTCCGTCAATCCTTCGGACCACAACACCTGCAATTTTCCCATTTTCTCTTATAACATCAATTACACGAGATTTAATCCAAACATCAGCCCCAGCCTTCGCTGCAAGCATAGCCAAATCGCGGTCAAATACTTTTCTTTCAAGGACAAGCCCAGCACTTGGCAGATCAACTGTGATGAAATTTCCGTTAGGGGCAAATATACGTCCGCCTTTTATCTCTGCACATACCCATTTAGGGTCTATATCAATCAATTCTGCCAAAGGACGCTTGCTTACTCCCTCAGCACAACGAACGGGAGAGCCTATTTCTTGTCGTTTCTCAACAACTAAAACACTGACATTTTGTTTAGCAGATGCCAACGCAGACATAGAGCCACCAGGACCAGCACCTACAACCACAACATCATAAGATAGTGACTTACATTTTGATATATCATAATCACGGAAATTTTTCAACGGAGCTTGTATATTATCTCCATCAGCCATTCTAAGAGCATTTATCGGACAAACCTTCACGCATGCTCGGCAACTTATACATTTTGTCCTATCAATATTCAAATGCAAGTCTATCAGATCAATAGCATCTTTTGGACAAACTCCAACGCATGTCCCACAATATCCGCATATCTCCCTATCTACGACAGGATATTCCATAAAAACCCTCAGTTTTTAATCTATCTACCAAGATATATCGCAAACAAGCAGGCGAAAATATCAAATTTCATAATAGTTGCAATTCTGCCAGAGTTTTTTTCTGATGAATTTTTTAATAAGCTTACAATGCAATATATTAGAACTAAGTCAACTCCAAAGATCACACAGATAAGATAATAAATTGAGTAATACCCCATAGTATAAGGTATTGGACTGCATACAATCAAGATAGCAGAGAAAATGATTGATACAAGAATAGCTTTTCTTTTTCCAAAATTTATCGGGATACTTGACATTCCAGCAAATTGGTCGCCTTTTATGTCTTGTATATCTTTGATAACTTCACGAGATAAAGTAAAGAGAAAGGCAAAAATTGCGGGAATAATCGCACCATTCACAGATTTGACAGCAACACCTCCATATATAAATACCAATCCTGTAAGAAAAGCTACGGTTGAATTCGCCAAAAAAGGAAAATTCCTTAATTTAGCTGAATAAAGTATTAATAATAATGTAACGATTACAGCAATTATAAATCCATTCAGATTGATGAGATATGATATTCCAATTGCTATTAAGAATAGCACAATAGAAAAAATTAATGCTGATCGCCTTTTAATTAAACCAGCAGGTATCGGTCTTGATGGTTTATTCATCTTATCCGTCAAGACATCGTAATAGTCATTTAGGGCATTTCCAGCAGATAGTAACAAAAATGCTACGGATGAGGCAAATATTACTTTACTGATTGGGTTGATATTACCACTTGACAGGAATGCGCCGAGTATGACAGATATAAATGCAATCAAACCGTTTAACGGGCGGATTAACCTGATGTATGCAACTAAAACCATGCTTATAATTTTTAATTAACTTGACTATTGTTAAATCAGATTGATTTTTATTTAACCCTCAACCTTTAACCTTTAACTTTTAACCTTCAACCTTTAACCAGATAGGATTAGTCAAACAACTATATTTTTTACCTCCTGAAACTGATGTCACTTCTAACCTGACGTAACAGGGATTTTTTGGCTCTATATTATAGACAAAACCGTTGTAAATAGTTTCTGAACTGCTTTTAAATTTTTCAGGTAGATGAATTTTATCAACCTGTTCAACTTTGTTTATTAAATCTCCTCTATATATATTGACCTCTTTAATATCGCCAAACTCATCAGTGGATTTTGAACTGATAATTATCTTAAATTTTTTGCCAGCCATTTCCTCGCCAATTCCAGCTATTCTACCGTTGTCATTTTGTGCTTGAATTATTGAGATAGGACCATTAGTTACAATTGAACTACCATTTTTCATCGCTTGAAGTATGCGATCATAAGAGATTCCACTGCCACAATAAGCATAAGTTCTGACTTTACCAAAGACATGCCTTTCTGTCTCTTTAAGCTTGGTGTTAGGATACCGAACGCCTCTACATCTGTTGAAATCGCCATGTGCGTCGTTTCCACCGAGAATATATAGCTTTCGTCCTTTAAGGAGATAATCAATCCAGATTTTCCGAGACTTCTCAAATTTAGGATGATTTTCTCCATTCCAGAATTGAAGCCCAGCATAGTCGGGCAAATCGTAATCTTTCTTTTTCCAATGCCCTCTATTTAGGATCAATGTTCCCATAAAGCCATTTCCTGCTTCGGGGTGTGCTGCGTAAGCAAAACCGCCTTTTTCCTTTATGAATTTCAATGATTCTACCAAGGATAGATCAGGCTTTTTATTCATAAAACCACTTTTAACACCATCTCCACTACCGGGAATGAAGTCTGGGACATTAAAGGTCAATAGATGGACATTATGCGATTTACAATTACCGCATGACAATTCCTCTGCGGGAATGACAACGAAATCTCCATCGGAAGAATTAAGCAATGATGAGATGTTTTGAATATTTGACCATCTGGTCAAGTTTTTATCTCGCTCAAAATATTGCCCGATAGCAATATCAAGATCGTAAGAGTGATCCGTAACTGCGAACCAATTTAGCCCAATAGCCTTTGCCATGGCAACCGTTAATTCAATAGGTGCGCCAAATTCAACTTGGTCCTGAGTCATATCTGAATGATAATGTGGGTCTCCATAATACCAGCCGTCTATTGATGGAAGGCTTGATGGACTGATCAATGTGTTAAGCGGAGTATGAGACAGCCCCGGTAGATTATCAATTACCACTTTTCGCTTCTTTCCTTTAATTGTGAATTCTGCTTCCATAATGATCTCAAGATTTCCCGATCCATCAGAAGGCTCTATGTGGCTTAAATGATACCATAAGTGTTGTGTTATAAGCAAAGGACTATGTTCTAATTTGATCTCTTTGGATTGCCAATCTCCGTCATTTAAACGGTATTTGGCAGTTATCCGATCTAAGACAATCGGGAAACGGTCTGCGTCCTTTATGATGCATACAACAGGGATAGGGTCTCCAGCATTAACTCGCCATGGTGCGTCCATTATCACCTCTGGATAATGACGGTTCAAAAGAGAATAGCCGAAGAATGTATAATGTATCTCTGCGTAGGCATGAGTTCGTAAAGATAAAACAAATATTAGAAAGATAAATACGATAGAAAAGGCAAAGTTTAATTTATACTGCATCATATCAATTTTACCCCGCTAAACACTTCCTTTTAATCTATTAGGGATAGCTGACCCCAAACCTAACCTGATAATAAAGCCTTACCAATAATATAGTTAATACCAGTATTATAAAATAAAAAGGGATCAGCAATGAGACCAATAAAGATAATGTAAGAACGCTGACTTTTGTTGCCAAAGATATTGCCTTAATATCAGTTTTATTTCCCCAATTTGAGATAGTCATATATATAAAAAATGGGAGAGAAACCACTGATGCAATTAAAGGCACCATATCTCGTCGGTATAAGCTAACCGCTATAACAAGGATTAAAATCGCTGTGCTGACCAAACATGATTTTCGTATCCCTAAAAAAATCCCTGTTGTCTTATCTCCATTACGAATATCGCCTTCCATATCTGGTATTGTTGTATTTATAAATGCGGAAGATACACAGAGAAAGTATGGAATGGAATCAAGTAAGAGATTGAGAGAAAAATTTGATTTTGATGTCCAACCAACAGAAAAAGCTATGATACCAAATCCAAGGGCATTTGCAAGCAAGTCTAATATAGGTTTTCCTTTCAACCTTATCGGCGGAACTGAATAAATTATGCCCATGATAGCTGAAAGTAAAATTAAAAATGAACATGTGATTGAGAGATTAAGAAAAGATAAAATAATAGAGACCCCAAATAAGATAGTTATCTGACTTTTCATGTGGTTTTTCTTTAAATGACCGTAAGGGATCAAATATAGTTTCCCATTTATACCATCTGTGTTGCTGTCAGTAAGCTGATTTAGGATATAGACCGCTCCCATAAGCAGAGAATAAAGAACCAATGTTATTATAATTTCCCCATGCGGATTAGTGACAAATCCAATTCCACCAAAGAAAGGAATAAATATTTGATTAGATAGGTCGCTTTTAATTGCCCTATAATATCCCATCAGGGTCATTGTCCAGACAGGTATTAATAATATCGGTCTTAGTATGGCAACATAATCAAATAACTGAGATATACGATAAGCGTAAGAATAAGAATATGAACTATTCTTTAGTTTTGATTCTTTGATATTTTTGACAATTTCTAACTTTGATTGTTGCATAGAGTTTTAGAGTTTAAAATTTTCAAATATTACGCCTGCATAGGAACATCTGTTGATGATTTGGTTTTTTAATCTCTGTATATAAATAGATGATCTTTTGGCTTCACCGATTTTGGCTTTAAAAGCTCCCATTCCATCAATGCAATATATGGCTATTCTCGGCAGATTATAATTATAAACCAAACAACCATCGGATAGTAGTTCAGGTCTAAGCGAAAAAGCTAATTTATAGCCGAATTTTTTAACAAATTCAATAATCCTCTTATTATAGTCTCCATAGGGATAGCTAAAAAGAGTTACAGGTTCTCCTATTTTATCTTCTATTGCTTCTTTTGACGCTTTAAGTTCATATTCTATATCTTTATCTTTGTGCTTTGTCAGAAACAAATGGCGGACTCCGTGAGATCCAAAATATATCCCGTCATCAGACATCTCTTTAACTTGCTGCCAACTCAAATGTTTAAATCTTGGTCCTGGGCTGGCATCCCATTTATTATAATTTCCCATGTATCCCGTCGTCAAGAATATAGTAGCGGTAAAGCCAAATCTTTTTAATATCGGATAAGCATATTTATAGACTCCCTCATAACCATCATCAAAAGTGATAAGGACGGATTTATCATTTTTTATCTGATCAAATAATGATAGTGGGGATATACTGACATAACCATTTTTACTGAGAAAGCTAATCTGTTTTTCAAACTTACTTGGAGAAATTGAGGTAACGCCTAATTCTCTTTTTGAGTCAACTTTGTGATATGCAAGAACAAGGACAGGATAGCCCATAACATTAACTCTCAATAGATATTCTTGACATAGTTTTGTGTTCTTCTAATTCTCGTTCAAGAAGCTCTATTCTTTCCTGCATTTCGTGAATCATGTCCAGTATTTCTGGTAGTCTTTGAGCTACTGCCTGTATTCTAAGGTCTTTCATGTGTGGCATAGCTGGGACGCCTGACCATGTAGCTTTGCCTGACGGTATATTTTTGCTTACGCCTGATTTTGCGGTTATTTCTGCATCGTTTCCGATAGTTATATGACCAACTACGCCGACTTGTCCAGCTAATTTGACGCGATCAC
>DTPJ01000849.1 GCA_011334435.1 Candidatus Poribacteria bacterium
AAAAAGGCTATGCAGAGTAGAGTTAGCATGGCATAGATTTTGAGTCTCACGTTTTGAAGATACAATTTTTTACAACTATTAAACATATAATGCTCCTCCCAAAAACTATATGTGAAGAACCTATCAAGACTTGAAAATCTTTTTTGAATTCAATTGTAATCAAAATTTAGAAATCAAATCCTAATATTATGAACTATCATTAATAGACGATCTTTTTAACCTAATAACTTATAGAACTAATCTTTCCTAATACCCGATCACCTTTAACATTGACGATACTTGTAGTAACCAATAAATTTGAGTTTAGGTTTTTAACGATAACTGTTCCTAACTTTGCATTACCAAAATATCGTCCTATTGATTCCCTAAATACTTTAAAAGGCTCAAGGTTTAACCTCTTATTGACGATCTTCCCGCCATTATCGGAGTAAAAATCAACGTCTATTACGGTTGACTCATGTCCAGTGTTTATAAATGTCATCAAAAAATCAATATTTTTGCTATAATGATAATAGCTACTTAATAATATACTTTCTTTGTTTACAGCTTCTTTGAAAGAAGGTCTTAGATCTCTCGTAGCATTATCAATTCTAATATCATAATACTTTGCTTTTGTTTCCCAATAATCCGCCATTATCTCAAAATCGCTAATAATATTAATAATGCCATCATTCAAATTATCAGTAAATTCAGACAGATCAATCATAATTGCACTATTTGGTGATAGTATTTTTATTCCTTCGGCAATTTTTACCCCTTTGTTATCCAATATGCTTATCCAGATACGATTTTCTCTTGAACTTGTGTCAATTATAGCGATATTGCTTATAATCTCATTCCCTATTGAAACGTTATCCATAATAAAATTCCTTGAAAGGACAGACATTGGAAATGCCCATAAGACTTTTTTCTTATATGTATGTATCACATAAGGGCAAATACTTCCGCCAAAACTTCTGATTGATACTTTTCCAATAGTATTATTAGGCTCATAATCGCTTAACTTGAATGTCAATATTCCATAGGGACGAAGCATCTTTCTTGCTATTTTCACAAGTTCACCATTTGTGTTATATAGCTCTATCTGAACCATAGGACCGCTTCCCTTTGGATCATTTATAGCGATAATAGTCTCTTCACATATCGGCATTCTCAGGCAGTTTACAAAATATCTTTCGTCTCTAATAGCTGGACGCAAGGGGATCATTGAAGCAGTTCCATCTTTATTTATCAGCCAATATTCAGCTACGATCATCTCACTAACGGATTCTAAAATAATTGATCCCGGTGATTTTATATGATCTGAAATTTCTATATTTATTTTCCCTTTAGGGGGAAGTAACTTGTTTATTGTTGATATTTCTTTACCAAATTCATCATAGAAACGGACATTGACACTTGGTCCTATTCCGCTTAAATCAGAGATGATTAAAAAAGTTTCTGCTTTATGAAATTGAGGGAGATGACTTATTGACAGCGTATAGCATTCAACCGACGATACAAAATGCAAGGATACAACTGACAAAATAAGTATAAGTAAAAAAATCCCTTTTTCAAATTTCAAACCTGAGATTTTAGACTTCAGATTTATATTTTGCATCTTACATCTCACATCTAATATCTCACACAACGAGCTTTGAAATATCCGCTACTAAATATATCATTCCAGCGATACGATATAAGATCGCAAGGCGATTGTTTTTCAATTCCTCTTGTTCAACCATAACCATAACATTATCAAAGAACAGGTCTATATTATCGCAAAGGGTCGCTATCCTATTAATGACATCGCCATAATTATCATTCTCTGACGATTTACGGACATCATTTTCAATTCCCATAACGGACTCATACAGATCGCTTTCGTATTTGTCTTGGAAAAGATTTGTGTCAACTTTGAATGAATTGCCTGTTTTGATTAGCTCTCTGTTAGGTAATATTCTAAGCACTCTATTCAAAGCTGGATATATTCTGTCAAAATCATTTCTGTTTTTGAAGTTCGCTAATACATTAGCACGTTTTAATATCTTTATTGCGTTAGTTTCGCCTACTGATAAGACGCTATCAATAACATCATAAGAGAATCCCTTATCAGAGAGTATTGCTGATATTCTGCCTTTGAGGAATTCTGCAACTATATCAGCAAGCTTTGGATCGTCTATTTTTATCTTTGATCTTTGATTATATAATTCTATGGATTTTGTTATGGCATTATCAAGATTTAGTTTAAGTTCTTTCTCAATTGCGATTCTGACGATACCAGTTGCCTGCCTTCGCAAAGCATAAGGGTCTTGTGAGCCAGTGGGAATGTTACCAGTTGCAAAATAACCAACGATTGTGTCTAATTTATCTGCTATTGATACAATGCAACTGATAATTGTATCGGGCAGATCGTCTGTTGGAGAATTAGGTTTATAATGTGACCTTATAGCTTTCGCTACTTCTTCATTTTCACCCGAGTTTATCGCATAGTATCCCCCCATAATGCCTTGGAGTGTTGGAAATTCTCCGACCATCTGCGTCACCAAGTCAATCTTACAGAGTTCACCAGCACGAATAGCGTTTCGTTTGGCTTCCCCATCTAAACCGAGTTCATCGCAAAGAAATCCGGCTAACTCCTTTAACCTCTGGCTTTTATCATAGAGAGTTCCCAATTCCTCTTGGAATACTACGTGATTAAGTTTATCAAGTTTTTGGGCGAAACCTGTCTTTTGATCTTCGTTATAAAAGAATTGGGCATCATCAAGCCTTGATCTTAGGACTCTTTCGTTTCCATGCCTTATAACTGATTCATCACCAGCACCATTGGTAATTGTGATAAACTTCGGCAAAAGAGGAGAGCCATACTTTCCGTCATCTTTTCTGTGTAATGAAAAATACTTTTGATGCTTTTTCATAGCTGTTTCAAGGACTTCTACGGGAACAATTAAATATGATTCACTGAAACTTCCTACAACGGGTTTTGGCATCTCCACAAGAAAAGTTACAGTTTCAAGTATTTCCTCATCAATATAGTCTGTTGAGCCTTCTGATTTCAGAATATCGCTGACCTGCTGTTTTATCAACTCTCTACGTTCGTTATGATCAACTATAACCCCTGCATCTCTGAGCGTTTTCTTGTAATCGTCAAACGATGCAGATTTAATCTCAATTGCACCAGATGAGAGAAACCTATGACCATAAGTATATCTGTCAGATACTACTCTGCCTACATTAAATTTTATAACTTCTTCTCCTAAAAGGGAGACAATCCATCTGAGCGGTCTTGCGAATTGAAACTTCCCATCTTCAAAACTGCTAAAATGCATAGACTTTGGAAAATCTATTGATGAAATAAGTTGTGGTAATTCATCTGCCAAGACTTCTGCTGTTAATCTCCCTTTTTCAGCGACTAAAAGATAGACGTATTCGCCTTTATCTGTGCTTTTTATTTTGAGATCATCGGCATTCATACCATATTTTCTTGCGAAGCCTTCACCAGCTTTTGTCGGATTTCCAGAATCATCAAACGCAGCTCTTTTCGGCGGACCCATAACTTCCACAACACGATCAGGCTGATTTGTGGCAACTTTTGTCACATAAGCGGTCATTCGCCTTGGCGTTCCGATAACTTGGACATCGCCAAACTCAATCCTGTTTTGTGTCAAAATGTTTTTTATTGAAATCTCTATCTGATCAAGTGCAGGTTGGATATAAGATGCAGGAATTTCCTCTGTGCCTATTTCCAAAAGGAAATCTAAATGTGACTCAGTAGGTATGGAATATTTTACATCTTGTGTTGAATGAATAGTTTGATTAGGCTTCCAATTCTTCATCAACGGATAGCCCATATCTTCACGTTGTTTGCAATAGCCCTGAGCGCATCTTCTCGCTAAGTTTCGGACGCGGGCAATGTAACTTGCTCTTTCGGTAACGCTTATGCTTCCTCTCGCGTCTAAGACATTAAACGTATGTGAGCATTTGAGAACATAATCAACACCGGGAAGGATTAGCCCTTTATCAAGACAATGAAAAGCCTCTTTTTCATAAGTGTCAAAGAGCATAAAAAGCATCGCAGTATCAGCTTCATCTAAATAATAAGTTGAGTATTCAACCTCGCTTCTATAATGCACATCTCCATAAGTGATACCATAAGCCCATTCAATATCAAATATGCTATCAACGTCTTGCGAGTTCATAGCGATCCTCTCAAGACCGTAGGTTATCTCAACGGAGATCGGGTCTAAATCAATGCTTCCCATCTGTTGAAAATATGTATATTGGGTGATCTCCGAGCTATCCATCCACACTTCCCATCCAAGACCAGATGCCCCAAGCGTTGGAGATTCCCAATCATCTTCAACAAACCTTATGTCGTGTTTACTTAAATCTATCCCAAGATATTCTAAGCTTTGTAAATATATATTTTGAATATCTGGTGGAGATGGTTTGAGTATTACCTGATACTGATAATAATGTCCTGCACGCCAAGGGTTATCGCCATATCTGCCGTCTGTTGGTCTTCTTGAAGGCTCAACATAGGCTACTCGCCACGGCTCAGGTCCTAAAACTCTCATAAAAGTCGCAGGATTAAAAGTTCCTGCCCCAACCTCAATATCATAAGGCTGTTGAATGATACATCCTTGTTTTGCCCAATATTCGTCTAACTTTAATATAATGTCTTGAAAGTTCATTTTGCTAATTAACCCTATTTCTGTTGTAAAGTTTATTAAAATTTATCCTTCTCCATAGACTCTAAAAAGCCCAAACTACGCAAATTTTTCATATCTACGTGGAATGATAGAAATCCCATTAAAATCTTCTTTATCTCTTGCCTGTTTGACTCCAATATATTCAGACTTGGAATTACCTCTAATGGAATATTCGCCATTTTCCTCATAATTTCCAAAGATTCGTATGATATATTGAAGGCATGATGACCTAATTTTGCGCACTTTCCACAGATAACCCCGCCTGATTGGATGCTAAATTTCGGAGTGTTGTCATTGATTTCGCCTGAGCATATAATACATGAATCTAATCTCGGATTTAGCCCTATTCTTTCAAGAAGCCTTATTTCAAAAGCTCTGACGACCATTTCTGCATCAGCAGTGGACTCAATCAGATACATAGCAGAAAGCATTAGATCAAAAGTGTCTGGATCGGGTTCGCTTTCTGGTGTGACATGCTGAATCAGGTCAGCAATATACGAACAATAAGCCATCTTCAAAAGGTCTTCTTTTATTTTTTGGAACGATTCTATGATGTCAAAAGAGTTGATTGTATGAAGGTCTTTTCCAACCCTCTCAAAGTATATGAGATCGCCATAAGTAAAAATCTCGGTTCTCCCAGAAAGCCTATTTTTAAGCCTTTTTGCACCTCTTGCAACAGCACGCACTTTTCCGTAATCTCTTGTAAAAAAGACTATGATCTTATCTGCTTCACCCAGAGAATAATGTCCAATCACTATCGCATTTGACCTTTTCAAAGACATGCTTTATTCTTTTTTGACCGCTTTTCTGAGCTTTTTTATGGCTTCTTCTTCAATTTGACGGACTCTTTCCCTTGTAAGTCCATACATCTCCCCAATCTGTTCAAGTGTTCTCGGAATATCATCTTTAAGCCCAAACCTAAGTGATATGATCTCTTTTTCCCTTTCTTTAAGATTTTCTTCTAATAACTTTTCTATCTCTTCACATTGTAACTCTTGATCTATCTGATCTATCGGAGAGACAGCATTGATGTCTGCGAGCAAGTCAAGCAGTTCAACCTCATCTGGATCATTCACTCGGGATTCAAGAGAAGCTGGCTTTTGAGCTAATTTTGCAATCTGTTTAACCTTTTCTTCTGATACGCCCATCTCATTTGCTATTTCCGAAACAGTGGGTCTGCGTCCTAATTTTTGTGTCAAGATTCTTGATACCCTTAACCATTTATTGACAAGATCAGTAACATGGACAGGAAGCCTTACTGTCCTTCCCTGATCTGCAATTGATCTGCTTATGGCTTGTCTGATCCACCATGACGCGTATGTGCTGAACTTATTTCCACGACATGGGTCAAACTTGTCAACAGCATTAATAAGCCCTAAATTGCCTTCAGCAATAAGATCAGTCAGTTCAACTCCCCTGCCAAGGAATCGTTTGGCAATATTTACGACCAATCTGAGATTTGAGACGATCATTGTTCGCCTCGCATCCATATCGCCTTCACGTATCCTACATGCTAACTCATTTTCCTGTTCTGCGTTTAGCAGTGGTATATTGCCAATCTCTTTTAGATAGAGATCGAGCGCGTCAGCGTGAGAAGATGAGTCTTCTATATCATCTGTTTCTAACTGATCTTGATCGCAGTCATCATCATATAAATTTTTTTCTCTTTTTTCGTCCATAGAATAGTGCTTAAACAGGTTTATTTAGTTTATAAATCCTAATGTTAAAATCTTATTTTAAAGCTGTCAAATTTTCCTTTTGGTTCTTCCCAATCTATTACAAGTTCAGTTACAAAAGATATTCCGGGGTTGCTCCTTACATAAGCGATAAGTTTTTCCAAATCCTCTTTTGCCCCTTGTGCCAAGATTTCAACTCTACCATCAGGCAAATTACGGACGTATCCAACAAGGTTCAACTCGCTTGCTTTACGTTGGACATAATATCGGAAATTGACCCCTTGAACTCTACCATCTACGTAAGCATGTAACTGATACATAATAATAATTTTAAACAATTGGTCGGGGTGAGAGGATTTGAACCTCCGACCTCTTGGTCCCGAACCAAGCGCGCTAGCCGGTCTGCGCTACACCCCGAT
>DTPJ01000110.1 GCA_011334435.1 Candidatus Poribacteria bacterium
CAGACGGAGAAAAAGTAAGCAAGACAAGCCATTTAGCGGTGTTTAGGTAGTGTTTAACCCGCAAATTTCAGCGGTATCACGAGCTATCATAAGTTCCTCATCTGTTGGAATGACCAGGACTTTGACCTTTGAATCATCAGTATTTATAGCTTTTTTTCGCTGACTATTTGAATTTTTTTCTTCATCAATATATAGACCGAGATATTCAAATCCTTTACAGATCAATGATCTTATCAGGCTTGAATTTTCGCCGATGCCTGCGGTAAAAACTAAGACATCAAGCCCTCCCATGCTTGCAGAATAAGCACCTATATATTTTTTTATCCTATAAACGAAACATTTAATAGCGTTTATCGCCATCTCATTTCCTTCTTCGGCAGATTTTAAGATGTCTCTCATATCTCTACTTATGCCAGATAGCCCTAACAATCCGCTTTCTCTATTTAGCATAGAATTGACTTCTTGAATGCTTAATCCTATCCTTTCCACAAGATAAAATATAATAGCAGGATCAATATCGCCCGATCTCGTTCCCATAATAAGCCCTTCAAGAGGTGTAAATCCCATGCTTGTATCAATAGATTTGCCTTCTTTTATTGCGGTTATACTGCAACCATTGCCTAAATGACAGGTTATCATTTTCAGTTTTTCTAATGGTTGCCCTAAAAGTTCACAAGCGATATTAGCAACGTATCTATGCGATGTGCCATGAAATCCGTAACGTCTAATTGAATAATCCGCGTATAATCTATAAGGGATAGCATAAAGATAGGCTTCTTTGGGAATCGTTACATGGAAAGCGGTATCAAATACAGCGACCTGTTTGGTGTGTGGAAGGAGTTTTTTACACGCTTGTATGCCCATCAAATTTGGCGGATTATGAAGCGGGGCAAGATCAAAGCATTCTTTAATTATGTTTTCAATCTCTTCTGTTATTAAAACTGACGAGGATATTTTTTCCCCACCATGGACTACACGATGTCCGATAGCAGATATTTCATAGGGTGATTTGATGACGCCGTAATTGACATCAGTTAGGGCATCCATCACCATAGATAATGCGGTCTCATAATTTGGTATATCTGATTTAATATTAACTTCTGGCTTGTCTATCGGTTTATGAAGGAGGTTTGAACCATTTAGCCCTATCCGATCGACTAACCCTTCTGCAAGTAATTTTTCATTTTCAATTAAGAATAATTTATATTTTACAGATGAACTACCTGCATTAATAACTAAAACATTCATAAAAATTTATATGCCTATATAATTACCATTCTTCAACTATACTGCTTACAATGTCTTGTGATGTCTCTCTGATAAGATTGTCCTTCGCTTGCTTCAGAGTTTCAGGAGGCTTACCGCGACCTTCTACAACATAGAAATCATAATATTTCACATAATTTTTTTCGTTTCGGATTATCTTATTCCCTCTTTTAACGTCTTGAAATACAAATGATAAAGTTATTATTATCGTATATTGCTCAGGTTGATTATTTCGCCCTAATGTTTTCGGTTCAACTCTATAATCAACTATAGTAGCGGTAAAAAGGGAATCGGAACCTTCTCCCCAGCCTTTATTTGAGAATTCCT
This sequence comes from Candidatus Poribacteria bacterium, assembly GCA_011334435.1. Classification (GTDB taxonomy): domain Bacteria; phylum Poribacteria; class DTPJ01; order DTPJ01; family DTPJ01; genus DTPJ01. Next base: position 1,594 of record DTPJ01000110.1, read on the forward strand.
GCCTGATTGCTTTTCCAAGGTCTTCTTCAAGTGCATACTCATTTGAATTATTAGCTATCGGAGGAATGCTAACGGATTCTATATGTCCTAACAGATCAGATTTTGTTTTATATCCACAACCACAAAAGATCAAGCAAGTAATTGATAGTATAATAAGGTAAATATAAATAGAGTTATACAGGGGAGCCCCTTTTAGGGCAAGGGCTCCAGAAACTTTTCGGTTGGAATGATCTTTAATTTTTACGCTTTTTCTTTCCATGAGAGGTCAGCGATCGTCATAATTCCCGAGCTTATTTGATCGCTATGAAAGTTGAATTCCATTACTGCTGGTTTCGGAACGGTAGGGGTTTTTTTGGGTCTGAATTTATCAAATCCACCTGTCTTAAACATCCAGATTAGAATAACCGCTAAGATTATTAAAACTACAACAAGTATAGCAGTTATCCATTTGCTGTCAAATAATCCCCCTCTTCCCATTTCATCCTCCTTAGTGACAAAAGTTAATGTCTTTTACCCTTTGGCAATCGCAGTGATTTCCGAGGTTGTGTATTGTGAAGCTTTTTTGTTTCGCTTATAACTGCCTTTCGGCTTAGATTAAGTCGTCCAAATTTATCAATATCAATCAATTTTACAACGACTTCATCGCCTTCACTAAGAACATCCTCTACTTTTCTAACGTAGCCGTCATTAAGTTCTGAGATATGCAATAGACCTTCTCGCCCAGCGAATATCTCAACAAAAGCACCATAGTCAGTTACACTGGTTACTTTTCCAGTATAGATTTTACCAATCTCAGGTTCTTCTGTAAGTGACCTGATAGTGCTGATAGCTTTGTCAGCTGCTTCTTTATCGGTAGATGCGATCTGGACAGTCCCATCATTTTCAATCTCTATTTGGACGCCAAGTTCATCTTGCATTTTTTTGATAACTCTTCCACCAGGACCTATTACATCTTTAATTTTATCAACAGGGATTTTCAATGATATGATCCTTGGGGCATAGATTGAGATCTCTGGACGAGGTTCGGGTATTGCTTCAAGCATTTTATCAATGATAAACGCCCTTGCTTCTTTTGCCTGAATCATCGCTAATTCCATTATTTCCCTGCTTACACCACTGATCTTAATATCCATTTGAATAGCAGTTATTCCGTCTTTTGTGCCTGCGATCTTAAAGTCCATATCTCCAAGAGCATCTTCTACACCTATCATATCGGTAAGTATGGCGAATTGATCTCCCTCTTTGACTAAACCGATGCCAACACCTGCAACAGGTGCTTTTATCGGAACACCTGCATCCATTAACGCTAATGTAGCTCCACAAACGCTTGCCATAGATGAAGATGCGTTTGACTCTAATATCTCTGCTACGACCCTGACAGCATAAGGAAATTCATCTTCATCTGGCATGACAGGAGTTAAAGCCCTCTCTGCCAATGCCCCATGTCCAATTTCTCGGCGACCAGGTCCTCTTATAGGTGCAACTTCTCCAACGCTAAAAGGCGGGAAATTATAATGCAACATAAAACGTTTTGTTTTCTTTCCTTCAAGGTCTTTTATTTCTTCTTCATCGCTTGATATACCTAATGTAGTAACACAAAGAGCTTGTGTCTGTCCGCGAGTGAATAATGCAGAACCATGAGTTCGTGGTAAAACGCCAACCTCACAAGTGATCGGTCTTATATCCTTTAATCCACGTCCATCTATACGTTTTCCTTCTGTTAGGATTGACCGTCTCATTTCCTCTTTTTCAATCTTTGTCATTACAAAGTCTATCACGTCTTCTGATACATTTTCATCTTCAAGAGGAGCTGCAACATCATGTTTTAAATCTTTAAGGTATTGTTCTCTTTCTAATTTGTCAATTATGCCAATAGAGCGAACTATCCCTTCGGTAGCTGCTGCGCGTAATCTCTCTTCCACTTCCTCATTTGCCTCAACTTTAACAAATTCTCTTTTTGGCTTTCCGCATAATTTAGTTAATTTTTCTTGCAATTCAACGATCTTTTTGATCTCTTGGTGGGCAAAATCAATCGCTTCTAGGATTTCAGATTCTGGCAATATTTTAGCCCCGCCTTCTACTGACATTACAGCACTTTTGGTCCCAGTAACAAAGAGATCAAGTTCACCTTCTCGTTCTTCTTCATAAGTTGGATTAATAATAAACTCTCCATCAATTTTTCCGACAATGACAGCACCGACAGGCTCAATAAATGGTATGTCCGAAACACAAAGTGCCGCAGAAGCTCCTATTACTGCTAATGTATCGGGAGGATTTTCTTTATCAGATGCTAACGTTAATGCCATTATTTGTATTTCGTTTCTTGCATCTTTTGGGAATAGGGGTCTAATGCAATGATCTATCAATCTCGCGATTAAAATCTCCCCTGTGCCGGGACGCGGTTCACGTCTTCCATAAATATCGGGGATTCTCCCAGCAGCATAAGCTCTTTCGCGGTATTCAACAGTAAGTGGGAAAAAATCTAATCCTTCTTCTGCCTCTTTAGATGCAACAGCGGTTACCAAAACCACAGTATCACCATAACGGACGACTACCGCCCCATCTGCTTGTTTAGCAAGCTTTCCTGTTTCCAAAGATAATATTGATTTTCCAATTTCTAATTCTAATCTTTCCAAAGCTAATCCTGGTTTAACTCGTCATTCGGTGGTTCGTTATTTCCAAAATAACGAGCTACGAACCAACGGGTCCCAAGAATTCACCTCCTCTATTTATAAAATTTTCACTTAAAAAATTATTTTCATCTAATTGTATTTTTAATTCTTAGCCTCTAATACCAATCTTTGCAATCAGGTTATAATATCGCTGTGCATCTTTTTTATGAATATAATTTAGCAATTTTTGGCGATGTCGGACTAATTTTAGAAGACCATTCCTAGTATGATGATCTTTCTTATGTGTTTTTAGATGCTCTGTCAGATACGCAATTCTTTCACTTAGTATTGCTATTTGAACTTCTGATGAACCCGTGTCTTTGTCGTGTAATCTGTATTTTTCAATTATCTCTTTTTTTAATTCCGTAGTTAAAGCCATTCATTACCTCCCATTAAGGTTTCAAAAATAAAACTAATAATTCTTTACATATTTAATATATCACAAATAATTGGACTTGTAAACGAAAAGTTTTCATAAAAGATGTTCATAAATTTTTTAATATTTCTTTGGCAGTCATTTCATCTTTTTCAATTTGCTTTATCAACTCCTCAGAACTGGCAAATTTCTTTTCCTCACGTATACCTTTTATAAATAAAATTTCAATCTCAGAGCCGTATATTGTCCCTTCAAAGCTTATTAGATGGACTTCTATTCTGAATTGACCATCACCAATTGTCGGTTGTAAGCCCATGTTTAGAACACCATCATAAGACTGATCTCCCAAAATAGCCTTAACAGCGTAAACGCCAGATGGGGGCAAGACCTCGTTTTTTGTTTGGATATTAGCAGTTGCACGACCGATTTTATGTCCGATGCCTTTGCCAGAGATGACAACGCCTGATATTGAATAAAATCTTCCAAGCAGTTTATTTGCCGTTTCAAGGTCACCTTGCTGTATGGCATTTCTAAGTCTTGTGCTACTGACAACATCACCATCTAATTTAATCGGGTCAACTATGTCAACTGAAACGTTGTATTTTTCGCCTAATTTTTTCAAAAGCCATTTATCACCAGCTCTATTTTTACCAAAAGCACAATCATAACCAACAACTATGTTTTTTGCACGAAGTTTGCCTATAAGAATATCACGGACAAATTCCTCTGGCGAAAGCTGAGAGAACTTTTCGTCAAAGTCCTCTACGACTACTCTATTAACACCGTAAGATTTCAATAATTCAATCTTTTTTTCAATAGTTGTGATACTTGGCGGAGCTTGACCTTTTGTTGACAACGCCGGATGCGGATCAAAAGTAAGCACAACTGACTCAATGCCAAATTCATTAGCGCGATCTAACAGACGTCGGATCAACGCTTGATGTCCGATATGAACACCATCAAAGACACCAAAACTGATCACTGCACCTTTTTGATTTTTTTCTTCTAAACTTTCATATAACATAATCAAAATGAGGCAATTAATTATTAGCAAAAACTCTTATCGGCTTAAAATTTATAGATTTTGAGACCGATTGGAATGCCCTGCCAATTCCTAATAGATCGCCTGAAATATCGTGAATTCTAACATTATCGTCAAATTTTATTTCTGCATTATGGCTTAAAATATCAGCAGTGTCAACAATAACACCGTTTATAAATTTTCGCTTTCCCGTTTCATTGACAACAACTGATCGCATAAATGAAAGTGCATTGTCCATTGATATTATTGAAGAACTTACGATCTGAGGGTTTTCTTTTATTTCGTTTAATTGGACAGATTTTTCTATCGTCCATTGTCCTGATCTTGTCCTTACAAGCCTTGACAGATGACCACCACAACCTAATTTATTGCCAATATCAAAGGCAAGTGTTCGGACATAAGTCCCCTTTGAGCAAGTCACGCTGAAATCAAACTTTGCAAAATTTTTATAATTGTCAATACCTATGATATTTTCTTGATAAAACTTTATCAATTTCAGATCATAAATACGGACTTTAATTGGCGATCTATCAACAGTTTTTCCTTGACGGGCAATTTTATAAAGTCGCTCTCCCTTTATCTTTTTTGCTGAAACCATAGGTGGAATTTGATCTATTTCGCCGATAAAGTCCTTCAATACATTTGTTACATCGTCAACTTTTATTTTTGACGAATCGGAAACACGGGTAATTTTACCGCTTGCGTCCATTGTATCTGTTTCAATGCCAAGCGTTATCGTCCCTTCGTAACATTTATCTTTATCATCAAGAAATTGAATAATCTTTGTTGCTTTGCCGATACATACAGGCAAAACGCCAGTAGCATCAGGATCAAGCGTCCCTATATGTCCAATCTTCTTTTCGTGCAGAATTCGCCGAAGCTGAATTACCACATCATGAGACGTCATCCCAGAAGGTTTGTTTATTACTAAAACTCCGTCCATTTTAGAAGGTTTCAGTTAGTAAAAATTTAAATCGTTAAAGCATTGCGAACTTTTCTTAGGACTAAATCAATTGCAGACTCTAACGGCTTGTCAATGTTACAACCTGCTGCGGTAGGATGTCCTCCTCC
>DTPJ01000416.1 GCA_011334435.1 Candidatus Poribacteria bacterium
GACCTTCGCATTGGTAGGCAAGTTATAGTTTGGGGAACTGCTGATAAAATAAATCCGTCAAGTAATCTTTGTCCAGATGATTTGGAAGATATTTTTAATTTCGGCGAAAAAATCGGAGTAAATGCACTAAAAGCGTCATTTTACCAAAAAATAGGGGAAACTGATCTGACACTAACAGGGGTATTTATTCCGCTTTTCACACCATCAACTTTGCCATCTTCAGAGTGGTCAAAGGCTTTTGCAGGCGATTTTGAGATACCTATGGGAATGAAATTAGCGAGTTTTTCAGACAAGTTAATATTGCCAGAGAATAAACCAAGCAAATCATCATCATTCGGGTTAAAACTATCAACAAGTCTATTAGGTTATGACCTTTCATTTGGCTATTACAATGGATATGATAAATTACCATTGGTTAAGACAATATTTATATCCCCAAAAGATACTGAAAATCAGACCGTTGATGTAATTGTGCATTCAAGTTATCCGAAAATTCAAGTAATAAGCGGAGATATTGTAGGTGAGATAGCAAGTATCGGAATATGGGCAGAAGGAGCGGTCTTCATTCCCAAAGAGACTGAAATGGTTGAAACCTTTTTAACCCCTCCAAGGTCTTTATTAAAGAAATCAGTTGCCCTTGATGACGAACCTTATGTTAAATATGTAATAGGCGGAGATTATAATTTTAAGCATGGGTTTTATCTAAATATGCAGTATGTCCACGGCTTTATCCATGAAAGAGGCAAGGGAAATCTCAATGATTATCTCGTTCAAAGGCTTGAATATAAATTTCATAATGACGAAGTAAAACTTGTGCCATTAAGTTTTGCAGTTGGCATTGATGATTGGGAAAATATTAAGGAAAACTACGGCATTGTCTATATGCCAGAACTGACTTATTCGCCTTATGATAGCTTTGAATTGACATTAGGGGCATTTATATTAAGTGGAAAAGGCAATGAATTATTCAGCAAACTTAAAGATAATGACGAATTTTATATAAGAGCAAAAGTGAGCTTTTAATTAGACTTGTAAATCGCTAATTTATTTGCTTTATCCACAACGAGGATCTTAGCGAAAGGGTCACTTGATAGCCACGTTTCAATGACTTTTTGAGGATCACTTATTGGTTCAATACCGATATTTTTCATCACCAAATCATCTAATTTTGAATATCCATATACACGAATTTTTTTAAGCAATCGCTTAAATCTATATGCCTTATATGTGTGAAATTTGACATCTGGTTGATCTAACTCATCGGTAAGGGCATCAAGATTTTTCATCATAGCATTATAGAAGTCGTCAATTTCTTGTTGATCTTTGCCTGTGTGTATGCCAAGAGAACATTCGCTTAACCATAGCACCTCGCCGTCTTGATCAACAGCCTCAGAGGTCAACTCCAAAGCACGTTGACCACTATATAGATAACTATCCTCAGACGATCCACCTGGACTGACTATCAAATAACGAACAGGTTTAACTCTAAAACTGAAAACCTCATCAGCATGTTTGATACCATTCTTTGTGACGTCCTCTATTGGTCCCGATTGACTCCATAAAACATCGCCATCACTGATCAAAGCTAATGTAAAAATGGGTCTATCTTTGGCGATAAGGTTCATAGCTTCTATCATGTCAGCAGAGAGAGGATTTTCTTGTCTTTCCTTATCATAATGCCAAGGATGACGACCATAGTTGGATTTTTCGTTTTTGATCAGCCCACAATGATTAACTCGCGTAGTTTCAAAAGCACACATACCGGGGAGAAAATGCTTGTTTGCAGCACTATATCCTGCGAAATAATGTGGTTTCATATCAGAAGCAGTGACAAAAAGTTCTGTATCAAGAGCCTTTTTGTTTGCTAATACTTTGGTTCCGCTTTTCGTTGTGCCGACATATTCAAACTCATCATCAGCCCTTGAATCGTTTATTGCAACATCAAATTTTAATCCAATATCTTTCGCTATATTTTGGATCAAGGATTTTATTCTTAGATTTCTCTCATCTCTTGGATTATGTGTCCCAGTAACAATGATATATTGGACAAAATCCGCTTTTGTTAGCCTTTTGGACAAAGATAACACTATTTCGCGATGAGGTTCTGATCTCGTGTAATCCTCAATCGTAACACAGACCCTTTTATTTTTTGATAGGTCTTCTAATCTTTGTCCGTTTATAGGATTATCCAAAGCAAATTCAAAAGCTTCAGAAGGTTTATACGTCTTGGCAGGTATTATAGGCTTGAGAAAACCAGCTAAATTATCATCATTTATGTAAAGGTATTTTTTTCCAATGCCATAACTTAATTCTATCTTTTTGATTATTATTCTACCTCGCTTTCTAACAGGATTTTTGTTTTAGAACTCTAATATATGATATACCAATGAATTGCGAATGGTCAATAGCAAATTCTCGGAATGTATCTGTCCTAAATTATTGGGTAAAAAAACATCTGTTATAATATCCTCAAATGGATTGTCGTAATAATGTGGATAGTAAAAGCTTCTGCAAAAGTATAGTTACTTATATCTATAAACTATACAAAAGGGATTCAGTTTTTCCTTGATTTATGTCTTATCATCTATGTATAATCAAATATCAATTAGATTTATTCTTTTGAAAACGAGATTTTTTAAAAATTGAAGAAAGGAGAATACTCGTGATAGTAGGTTTAGCCCATGTATGTTTTACGGTTTCTGATCTTGAAAAATCGTTAGAATTCTATAAAGATAAACTTGGATTTAAATTTTGTTTTGATTTCGTCAATGACAAAGGAGAACGATTTGGAGTTTATCTCCACATTGGAGGACGCAATTTCATTGAACTTTTTATAGGTAAACCTGAACCACCTGATCAAAAACAATCATATCGGCATTTCTGCCTTGAAGTAGATGATATTCAGGAAACTGTATCAAAACTCAGATCAAATGGTGTAGATGTGTCAGAGGTCAAAATGGGTTCTGATAATAGCTGGCAGGCATGGCTGTCAGACCCCGATGGCAATCGGATTGAGTTACATCAATATACTAAAGAAAGCAAGCAAAATGTCGGTTTTGTCAAGTAATCAGTCAATCATAACGTTTCGCGCTGTTATAATAGGTCTTTTGCTTGTCCCTGTTAACGCTTATTGGGTGACAAAATCAGAAGTTGTGCTTGCAATCACACACGCGACGACATTGTCCCTTTTTTTCAATGTCATCTTCATAGTTTTTTCGCTTTCTATACTAAATATTCTGATAAAACGTTTCTTTCCTAAGTATACATTTTCAAAAGGCGAGTTGCTGACTATATATGTAATGCTATGTATAGCTACTTCGCTTTTGGGATGGGATATGATGCAAATTCTTGTCCCTCTTATGAGCTATGGGACATGGTTTGCAACTCCAGAAAATGAATGGCGAGAGCTTTTTTGGGAATATATACCAAAACATCTGGTAGTTGACGATAAAAGCGTAATTAGGGGATATTATGAAGGCGGGACAAATCTCTATGATGTGGCGATATTAAAAGCGTGGATAAAGCCAATTATCCTCTGGACAGGATTTACGTTAGTTCTTTATTTCACTATGATATGTATCGTCACACTTGTAAGGAAGCGATGGACTGAAGAAGAAAAATTAAGCTATCCGATCATCCAATTGCCTTATGAGATGACAGTTCATTCTGACCAATTCTATAAAAGCAAAAGTATGTGGATCGCATTTGGAATTGTGTTTATGATTGATATGCTTAATGAACTTCATCTGCTCTTTCCATCAGTCCCTCATATAAGGACAAGATACGAGCTTGCCCCACTTTTCACGGAACCTCCTTGGAACTCAATAGGCTGGCTTCCTATATGCTTTTATCCCTTTGTCATCGGTTTAGCTTATTTTATGCCTCTTGATTTATCGTTCTCAACTTGGTTTTTTTATCTATTTTGGAAGATACAGGTCGTTGTGAGAACTGCTCTTGGGCTTGGAAGATTGACAGGGGCATATCTTGGCGATCAGTCTATGGGGACTTGGCTTGGTATAGGGATACTTTATATATGGTTAAGCAGAAAAAGCATTATCAAGATCATCCGTTCAACTTTAAGTAGCAAAAACTATGACGACTCATCTGAACCGCTTCCCTATCGTTGGGCTGTTGGTGGAATGATTATCGGAATAGGATTGCTAACACTATTCTCTTATACATTTGGTATGGCTATTTGGGTGGCTATATCATTTTTCGTGCTTTACTTTATTTTAGTTTTGTCTGCAACTCGTATGCGTGCAGAATTAGGACCGCCAACTCACGATTTATATTACGGAGGACCAGAGAGAATGCTATCCTCCATATTTGGCACAAGAAGGCTTGGTCCAAAAAATCTCGCGGTATTCACATTATATTTCTGGATAACGAGAGATTATCGCTGTCATCCGATGCCACATCAGCTTGAAGGATTCAAGATCGCAGAAAGAATAAAGCTTGATAGCAGAAAACTCACTTCTGTTATAATGCTTACAACATTATTTGGCATATTTTGTGCGTTTTGGGCTAACCTTCACCTTTTTTATGATTATGGTGCAACTGTTCGCGTTAGAGGTTATGCACTTGGTGTTGCGTGGGAATCGTATATACGAATGCAAAACTGGATGAATAACCCATCTTTGCCTGATATTGACGTCTTGTCGCAGATGGGATTTGGACTTGGATTGACAACATTCTTGATGATAATGCGCCGATTATTCCTTTGGTTTCCTTTTCATCCTGTTGGATATGCTGTCGCTGGTAGTTGGACTATGAGTTGGATGTGGTTCTCTGTGTTTCTCAGTTGGCTGATAAAATATCTAATGCTTAAGGGGGGCGGTCTTAAGCTTTACAGAAGAAGTGTCCCATTCTTTCTTGGCTGTATGTTAGGACAGTTTGTAAGTGGCGGAATTTTAAGCATTATAGGCACAATAACAGATCAATTAACTTATGAATTCTTCGTATGAAATTTTTTATAATTAAATTAAACTAATCATCTTGCAATACGTGGAAAAGATGGATTGATGCTTGCCTTGGAAAGTGAACTTGGATTGGCAGACAAAACTATGAATGTTATCAAAGACCCAATAATGCCTAACATCTTATCCTTCCAATGTATAAAAATAATTGGAGTTTAGCAATATTTTTTGAGAATTTTGAAATATCTGTAAAAGAATATCAAACATTTAATACTATGAAACAACACCAGTCACTCGTTATTACCATTTCATTTATTTGATGAGATTTCCGAACATGTTCTGAATATCAGTTATCTATCAGAATGGTAGGATATTACTATAATGTATATTCTTTTCGGACAGGATAGACTTGATCTTATCTATCAGGTTAAGGTCAAATAGGATTGAGATACCACAATCTGAGCTTATGTGTCTTGGAACAGGGATAAGCTTTATCTTAATCCCTGCTTCGTTTAAGATTTTCTCCGCTTTGATAACCGCTTGGGTAGTCTCAAAAAGGACAATGCCATAATCTACTTTTGATTTTGGAGTGTTCATAAATTGATAACTTTACCAGCTTGTAACATCGTTTCGGCGATACTATAAGCATTTGATATTGTGCCAACAGCAATTTTATCAGTTAATCCAAAGTAATTAAGACATGTCCCACAGACCAAAATTTCTATACCGTTATTTGACAATTCTTGAAGGTCTTCTAATACAGGCGAACCTGCAATAGTCAATTTAACGCCATTATTCATAAAGATAATTACGTTAGGTTGTGGTTTTACCTCAAGGAAAGTGTGCATAAATGCACGCATGAGTATTCCGCCAAGTTCGTCATTCCCCTTGCCAACGGTATCAGAAGCGATAACCAAAACTATGTTGCCTGTTCCGCATGTTTCATATAATTCCGATTTTTCTTCGGTAGATTTCTGTGGAGTTTCTGATTCTCCGCGATCTATATGGATATAAGTTCCGTCTGATTTATCCTCAACCTTAATTTGATAACCCAATTTGATAGCGAGCCTTGATACATTCTCTTTTGCTGGTTTATTGTCAACTATGACTGTAAGTGGAACATCTGTTTGAAGGGCTTTTCTTGTTTCAATAACAGGCTTAGGGCAAGCCCAACCTCTTGCATCTAATATTTTACTCATAGTTTGTCCTTATTAATGTAGATTGACGATAGCAGGACTGATCATTTCCTCATTTTTTATAGATTAGGAAACCAATACTTAAACATTGAAAAGATTTTTCACTTCGTTCAGGAGAGTACATAGATGTCATTTTGAGCGAAGCGAAAAATCTCAATTTGGGTTTTAATTATGATTTTGCTTAATCACACCCCAACATGTCGCTGATTTGCCAGAAGGGTCAACAGCTAATTTATTGGTCTTTACATTGTAATTATTGGCGATTTCCTTTTCGGTCAGAACACGTTTATATACTCTGACCTCATCTATTTTGCCAATTAGCCATCTTCCATCATGTTCACTTCCGATCCTTCGCTCATCCCATTTTTCTGGGGTTGCGCCTGAATTTCCAGAGGTAATAAATTTGCCATCTACATATAATTGAAGTTTTCCTGCTTTTGTATCAGTAGTGTAAACAATATGATACCATTTGCCGTTTTCGGGATTGGGAAATACAATTTTATCGCCGTCGTTCTGGTGCACTTGTATTTGGTTACTTTCAAACTTAAAGTGGACTTTTCCAGCTTCCCATTGCCATGTAGAAACTATACCCTGAATACCGCTGAATTGGTCTTCCATAGCCCAGCATTCAACA
>DTPJ01000408.1 GCA_011334435.1 Candidatus Poribacteria bacterium
CAATAGAGTTGATGTTTCTCACAATAATTGCCTTATGGTTTGGTGAAGATCATGGTCTTACAACGCCCGGAAGAATGGATCAGACGTTAAGACCGTTTTATGAAGCGGACATTAACGCTGGTCGCATAACTTGGGAAAAAGCATTTGAATTGATATGCTGTCTTTATATACAGCTAAACATGATCTTAGGACCTGGATCAGCGGAATCTGTGATCGTAGGTGGTCGCGATAGTGATGGGAATGATGTAACTAATGATCTGACTTATCTATGCCTTTCAGCAAGAATGGCAACTAAACTTGTCTATCCAACAGTAGGGCTTGCATGGCACGAAGGAACACCATCTGAATTGACTGACTTTGCCTGCAAAATGATCAGCACTGGTATTGGCGATCCCGCATTCTTCAATGACGAGCTTATCGCAGAAGGACTTAGAGACCACGGAGTATCACATAAAGACTCATATAATTATATGAATTCAACATGCGTTGAGATTAAAGTCTGCGGTGCATCTAATATGTGGGTGACAGCCCCTTATTTCAATTGTCCTAACGCCTTGCTTGAAGTTATGGATATGATCGCAGATGGCAGATTGAAAGAGCCTTCTAATTTCAATGAATTGAACAGTTATGTTAAAGATCGCATTGCAGAGACCGTCAGAGGTGCAGCACAAAATCTTGATAAAGTATGGCATCAGCGAGAAAAAACAGGTTGTTTCCCATTGGCAAGCTGTCTGATCAATGATTGTCTTGAACGCGGACTTGACTTTGACCGTGGCGGAGCGAGATATAATTGGGTGGAAAATTCATTCGTCGGTTTAGCTAATCTTGTTGATAGCCTTATTGCCATAGATGAACTTATATATAAAACGAAGGAGTTGACTATCTTACAATTAAGGGAGATACTTAAAGCAAACTATGAAGGCTATGAGGATTTGCGTCAACGTATCCGCAACCGTTTCCCCGCTTATGGCAATGACAAAGATGAGATTGACTCGCTTGCGGTTGAATGGGCACATTTTCTTGAAGAAACTACGGAATCAAATATAGTCGGATTGCATAAATATGTCCCTGGATTCTTCTGTTGGATCATGCACGAAATATTCGGATCGGGAACAGGGGCAACACCTGACGGAAGAAAAGCTGGTTTTCCGTTAGCTGATGGGGCTGGTGCTTCTCAAGGTCGTGAAAAATCAGGACCTACCGCATCAATACTATCAACTACAAAGTGGAATCATAAAAAAGTGATCGGCGGGCTTGTGCAAAATATTAGATTTTCAAAAAATGCCCTAAAAACAGAACAAGACTTGCTCGCACTTAGAAACCTTATTGAAACATATATGCGAAGAGGCGGATTTGAGATTCAGATAAATGTTTTGAACTCTGATGTCCTCAAAGATGCTCAATTACATCCTGAAAACTATCCTGATTTGCTTGTCCGTGTGGCTGGTTATTCTGATTATTTTATCCATCTGAACCCTAATATGCAAGCAGAGGTAATCGCAAGAACCGAACATGAAAGCTTGTAGAAGAACCAAAAATCATCAAGAGGGTTATCAAAAATGCGAAAATGTGATAAAATTATAATGTATTATTTATAGAAAAATAAGTTTTAACTGGCTATAAATATTACCAAATAAGAGCAATTAAGGAGGGTTGACAAAATGAAAACTGATCTTGAATTAATAAATGATGTCCTTGAAAAAATGCCTAACAAATATGAAGCTGTGGTCGTCGCTGCAAAAAGGGCAAGAGAATTAAATACAGGTTCCAGACCATTGATTAAGTCAGATGCTGCTAAACCAACAACGATCGCTTTGCAAGAGATCGCTGAAGGTGCTATCGTATCCGGACCTGCAAAACGACGCGAATTGATCATTGGAGAAGTGGAAAAACACGAGCTTTTGCCATCTACGGAATTAGCATTAGAGGGTTTGGACGTTGAAACCGAAGAAATGATAACAGATGAAACTCCGCTAATTCAGGATGTAAATGAAGATATAGAAGATGATTTTGATGATGATGATATTAGTTTTGATCATATAGATATAGACGACTCTTTTGAAGACATATTGGAAGATGATTTTGACGATGAAGAGGAATAATATAAAACATGCTTAACGGCAAAAATGTGCTTCTCGGGGTAACTGGTGGAATTTCTGCATACAAAGCAGTTGAGATAGCAAGCAGATTGGTTAAATTGGGTGCTAACGTCAATGTTATAATGACCAAAAATGCCACAAAATTAGTTCAACCACTCACATTTCGGTATATATCAAGGAATCCAGTTGCAATTGATATGTTTGCAGAGCCAGAAAGCTGGAAACCAGAGCATATTTCCCTTGCAGATAAAGCTGATATTTTAATCATTGCCCCAGCAACTGCAAATATAATAGCTAAACTCGCACACGGTATAGCAGATGATATGCTTTCTACAACCGCATTAGCAGTCCGATGTCCTATATTGATTGCCCCAGCTATGAATTGCAATATGTTAGATAATGCCATCGTTCAGGAGAATATAAAGATACTGAAAGATCATAAAGTTGAGTTTGTAGAGTCCGAATATGGGATGTTGGCATGTGGTTATGAAGGAAAAGGTAGGCTTGCTGATCCAGAAAAAATAGTCCAAAAGATTGTGAACATTTTAACCATAAAACGTGATCTTGAAGGCAAGACTATTTTAGTCACCGCAGGACCAACCCGTGAAGCGTTAGACCCTGTCAGATTTATAAGCAATCGGTCAAGTGGAAAAATGGGCTATGCAATAGCTGAAGTTGCCTTAAAGCGAGGGGCTAATGTTATACTAATTACAGGACCAACTAACATAACTCCTCCTGATAAAGCGAAAGTGATCAACGTAGAAAGTGCCTTGCAGATGTATGACGCTGTAATGTCTAACGCATTACAAGCAGATATTATAATTATGTCAGCGGCGGTTTCTGACTATCGTCCAAAGGAATTTAGCCAGCAAAAGATCAAAAGAGATAAAGGAGAAATAACCCTGGTCCTTGAAGAAAATCCTGACATTCTTGCAGAATTAGGCAAAAATAAAAGGGGCGGACAGATAATTGTAGGATTTTCTATGGAAACAGAAAATCTTTTGGAAAATTCCATCAAAAAATTGAAGAAAAAGAATGCAGATTTTATAGTCGCCAATGATCTATCAAAAGAGGGTGCAGGATTTGGAACAGATACAAACATTGTCACAATCATTTCTGCTGATGGTGAAGTAAAGGAATTACCTTTAATGTCAAAACACGATGTAGCAAATGCTATATTTGATTTTATTATTAAATAGGTTGTTTTTAATGCATATTGTGTTCATTAGTTTTTCATCAGGAGCGATAAAATGTTTAAATTAGCTGTTATAAGTGACGAGATATCTCAGGATTTCCAGACCGTAGTCAATGTCGCATCAGAATATAAGTTAGATGGAGTTGAAATACGCTCTGTCTGGGACAAACCACCACAAGGTTTGGCTGACGATGATATGAAAAAGATGAAAGATATTCTTGACAAAGCTGGAATTGTTGTTGCTGGGATCGCTTCTCCATTTTATAAATGCAATATTGACGACGATCAAGAAAGGCTCAATCATATTGAGATATTGAAAAAATGTATAAAAATGGCTCATTTTTTTGGCGTTAAAATTGTAAGAGGCTTTACATTCTGGAACACTGGTCAAACAGAGGCATATTGGGGAAAAATTTTGGAATACTATCGCGAACCCGTCAAAATTGCTGAATCCGAAGGCATAATAATTGGCGTTGAAAACGAAGCTTCAACATCCGTATCAACAGCTAAACTTTTGGAGAAATTCATCAATGATGTTGGTTCTACTAATGTTAGGGCGATATGGGACCCCGCTAATGAAGTTTATGCTGATGGTGGAGAAAAGCCTTTTCCTAATGCCTATAACCGAGTAAAGCCCTATATGATTCATTGTCATGCCAAAGATGCAGCAGAAAATGAAGAGGGAAAAATGGAATCCGTCCCAGTCGGCACTGGTGTTATAGATTGGAAGGGACAAATTAAGGAATTGCTTGATTATAACTATAAAGGTTATCTCTCTTTGGAAACACACTGGAGACCGAAAAAAGCTTTGTCAGAAGACCTTCTTAACCGTCCGGGCGGGTCTGCTTTTTCTGAAGCAGGCGAAGAAGCCAGTAGAATCTGTTTAGACAATATCTTTCAGATATTAAAAGATTTAGGGGAAATGGAATAATATCTTGACAGAGTATATTAGCTGTTATATACTATTCCAGAGTTTATGTTTTTGGGTTTAATCTAAGTTTATCAAATTCTTAGGGAAGGATTTGTAAGGATGGGAAAAATAAGAGTTGCAATTGCAGGGGTCGGAAATTGTGCTTCTGCGTTAGTTCAAGGTGTTGAATATTATAAGAATGCTAAGGAAACAGAATCTGTTCCGGGATTAATGCACGTAAATCTTGGTGGATACCATATCAGAGACATTGAATTTGTTGCTGCCTTTGATGTAGATGAAAATAAAGTCGGCAAAGACTTTGGAGAAGCCCTATTAACTCCACCAAATAATACTATCCAATTTGCCAAAATACCGCGTATGAACTTTGAGGTTCAAAGAGGACCTACGAAAGACGGGCTTGGAAAATATTATAGAGAAACTATAAACGAATCAAAAGAAAAACCTGTTGACGTTGCCAAAGTGCTTCAAGAACGAGAAGTTGACGTCTTGATTAACTATCTCCCTGTCGGAAGCGAAGAGGCGGTTAAATGGTATGCTGAGCAAGCTCTGAAAGCCAAATGTGCAATGGTAAATTGCATACCTGTATTTATCGCAAAAACGAAAGAATGGCAGGAAAAATTCCAAAAAGCTGGCGTTCCTATAATTGGCGATGACATAAAGTCACAAGTTGGCGCAACGATAGTTCACCGTGTCTTAACAAGGCTATTTAGAGATAGGGGAGTAAGATTAGTTGATACTGCCCAATTGAACGTCGGTGGAAATATGGATTTCAAAAATATGCTCCAAGAAGAGAGGCTTTCATCTAAAAGAATTTCTAAGACCGATGCGGTTGTATCTCAATTGGATTATGACATAGGTGCAGAACATGTTCATATCGGACCAAGTGACTATGTTCCATGGTTGACCGATAGAAAATGGTGCTATATCAGTATGAGAGCAACTGCTTTTGGCGATGTCCCATTAAACCTTGACCTTAAACTTGAGGTATGGGATTCTCCGAACTCAGCAGGTATAGTTATTGATGCCCTGAGATGCTGTAAACTTGCCCTTGATAGAGGCATATCAGGTGCGTTAATAGCTCCATCTGCATATTTTATGAAGTCTCCGCCTGTCCAATATTCAGATTCTGAGGCACGCGATCTGGTTGAGGCTTTCATCGCTGGAAGATAACGTTAATCATAGTTTATGAAAATATGGATTCCTGTTTCTCTATTCTCACACCGACAACTAAATTATCATAGTTCCTGCTAATGGAAAATATGACAGGAATCCAACTTCTATATCAAACTTGATCGGTCAATCCTCCATATCTATAAAACTATCAAACAATCTCTAAATAGCTAAATCTCCCCCAGTTTTCTTCTCTTGAAAACACGCGTAATTTAAGGTAAAAAAGGATAAAATCATAATTAATCTAAAAATCGTTGATTATTTGTCCATTAAGATATATAATCATACCTGTATTACTTTGTGTCTAAGTAAAAATCTTAAACTTTTTACAAAAAAGGAGACAAAATGAATGCTATGACCGCTTTATTCTCTGTGACAATATCATTATGCTTTTTGACTGCCTCTTATTCTGCGGAATCAACAGGTTCTCCATCAAAAAAACAACAGGAATTGAAGTTTGAAAAGCGGATTATGAAGACTGTTAAGCTAAACTATCTCTTATATTTGCCGAAAGATTATAATAACTCAAAAAAGAAATTCCCATTAATACTATTCCTTCATGGAGCAGGAGAAAGAGGAGATGATCTTAGTAAAGTAAAAATTCATGGCATCCCAAAGATTGTTGAGCAAAAGGACGATTTCCCATTTATCGCGGTTTCGCCTCAATGTCCAGCGGATTCGTGGTGGCCAGCTGAAATTGATGCTTTAAATGCCCTACTTGATGATATTATAAAAAAATATAGAGTTGACAAGAACAGGATATATC
Source organism: Candidatus Poribacteria bacterium (assembly GCA_011334435.1). Taxonomy (GTDB): domain Bacteria; phylum Poribacteria; class DTPJ01; order DTPJ01; family DTPJ01; genus DTPJ01. Next base: position 6,162 of record DTPJ01000408.1, read on the forward strand.
TAACAGGTCTCAGTATGGGTGGCTATGGGACATGGTCACTTGCAATAGCACATCCAGAGAAGTTTGCAGCGATAGTTCCTATATGTGGAGGTGGCGATCCTGATAAGGTATCTGCTATCAAAGATATTCCAGTATGGGTTTTTCACGGTGCAAAAGACAGCCTCGTTAAATTAGAGCAGTCTGAAAAGATGGTCAATGCTTTGAAGCAAATCGGCGGAAACGTTAAATTTACCGTCTATCCCGATGCTGACCATGACTCTTGGACTGCAACTTATGACAACCCTGAGCTATACGAATGGCTGTTACAACAATCAAAAAGCAAAAAATGATAGTTCATAAATAGTTCATAATATTATAGTTCATAACATTTAGGAGGACCATAATGAAATACGGCATTCAGAATTGTCCGATAGAATGGGCTTTTTCGTCTGGAAAGGCTTATAATAACCCTTTTAGCGATATAGAGTTAGACGTGGTTTTTACTGATCCTGATGGCGTAGAGATGAGAGTCCCTACATTTTGGAGTGGAGATCAGACTTGGAGAGTGCGTTTTTCTGCACCGAAAACTGGTCTA
>DTPJ01000503.1 GCA_011334435.1 Candidatus Poribacteria bacterium
TGAACATATATGATCCTTTATTGATTTCAGCATCTAAAGCCCAAGGACCTCCGATCGGCGATTTTGGCAACTCCGTTGAGTCACTGACAACCTCTTTCATTACTGATCTTAACTTGTCTTGCGGGCATCCTATGATGGCTACTTTCGCACCAGCAAAGCCAAATCTCGGATAACAAATAGCTTGGAGTTTGCTCATAGCTTGTGGTATCTCTACAACATTAGTTTTTAGATTAAGTGCTAATGCACAAGCGGAAAATGGTTCGTCTGCCTTCCCTTTAAGCGAGAGATTGATATTAGCAAAGACAAATTCTTTCAGATCAAAATCAGAGATTGGATTTCCTACGGAATTTCTGTTAATGGACATTACCTCAAAAATTAGATAATGTTTTTTAGCTTGTATCGCCATAATCGCACTGAATTGTGGTTCATCAAAGTTTATCATCAGGTTTCCATCGGAATATGAAACAGATGATGCATCATAATATTTATCAGATATTTTGATCTTCGCACAGGCAATAGATGGATTATGCAAGCAATAGTCTATTCCTGATTTTTTGTCTATAAAATGTAGATTTTTGCCATCTTCACCGATCGCATATAAAAGATACTCATTTTCAAATTCAAACTTCATAGCTATTTCCTTTGCATTGAAATTTTATTAGATTAAAAAACCTTATATAGCATTAATCTAATAGCTTATGGTCTATCTTGTCAATGCTGTAATTATCTAAACCGATGTCAGATGGGGCGACGTTCTGAGGTTTATCTTTTGTTTTGCCGAATACATCTCTTATCACCTCTAAATCACCAAATCCAAACTCAGAATTAGGCTCAATATAACTACCTTCTCCCCATTCATTCCAAGCCTCTAATAAAGCTATATGTCTGTTATTTTTGTCCATCCAATCTTTCAGATATGTCAGACCGTCCTTAAAATGCTCAGTTGATCTGCCAAATCTGACAAGGGCATTATTCCCATGCCAAGGTCTTGAATCCCAACCAACGGTTAAAATTGGGATATATGTCAATGTATTTGCACGTAAGGAGTTATTCCATATATCAACATGAGCTTGCATAAGGGTTTTATATGAAGCCCATAATGACGATTTTGCACCTGCGGAAGGATAGTTATAGGCACTGATCGCATCATAACCTTCTCTTTTAAATCGTTCTTGGCTATTAGGGCTGTTATCTCCGCAAGCGATAAAATAGATGCCCGAAAATCCTGCGGATTTAACACGCTTTCGCATCTCATCAAACGCTTTTTTGACATTATCACTTCCTTTTAGATCGTGTGTAAGATTATCGGGGGCGAAAAATGAGACAACTGGCTTGCCATCAATTTTGTAATAGCAATCAAGATGAAAGTATCTCTCTATCCAATAATCAGTCACAGTTAAAAGTTGCTCCAAAGTGTGATCGGCAAAGGGCGCATGATTAGCCCACATAATGCAGAACTTCATATAATCACGATATTTTGCCTTTAAGTATCCCTCTTCAAGACCTTTTTCAAGGGCAATTTTGCCGTTACGCCAATACCAATCATACATGAAAAATGTAATGCCATTCTCAACAGCCCATTTTATATGCCAATCAGCGACTTCTGGATCGCCTTCTCTGTAAAAGCCAAGCACAGGATCGCGTTCAGGAAATCCCTTTTGTTTTTGCCACCTATCCCATTGATCAGGCGACCAGCCAGGGAAATAATAAACGCCTATCTCATAAGGGCTTGTGTCAACAGGTTTCGGCTCTGGGACATAATCTGCTTTTGTTATCTGGATTGCAGGCTCAACTCTTATAGAGGCAGATAAATTGAATCTATTATCTATTCTTATTTTTATCGGCATATTGCCTGACTTTTGAGGGATAAGTTGCCATCTCAACATCGCTCTTTCATTAAATTTAAGCGATGGAACAGTAAATTCTTTTTCTCCGACCACTGAAAAATCTTCCGATATAATAAATGCTTTTCCACCTGAATAGGTATCTGCTCCTGTATTTCTTATATAAACGGACAAAATCATTGTTTTTCCTTGTCTGCGGATAACAGGCTCAGCGACGATATTGACAAGTTCAAAATCAGGTTCGCCTTTCTGTGTATCTGAAATATCAAAATCGCCTAAAACTAATTCATCGTAGGCTTTTTCACCGAATATAAATCCGACTACGTCAACTTTTCCTCGCCATTCTTTGAATTTGGACAAGTCAATATTGAAAGTGTGAAATTGATCGTCAGGGTTGATCTGAATACCGAAGGAATGAAGCCCATTGACAACATTGTTTGCCCAGCAAAAGCTTACGTTCTCTATGTTATGAGCCTTTGCACGTAAATATAATATCGGCAACCTTGCACTGTCAATCTCAGTGAAAGCAAGAAATGTGCATCCCCCTTCGTTTGACTTAACTATCAGTAGATCATCTTTTATGTCAATTGATCCGCTTTTTTGATCAATAAACCATTTATTTTTTCCCCACGAGACAAGATCATCAGAATCTGTTAATTCTATAATTCTTATCCAATCAATTTCAAAATGTCCACAAGCCGGATCAATTCTTATCTTTATGGTCTTTCCCATCGCTCCCCAAAAAGTATTGACCCTAACTGTCTGCCAATCATCACTTGATGGCACAAAGAAACGTATGGACTGATCCTGTGAGTATCCGCCAAAGCGACCTTCATTTGTATTTGCATAAAACAACTCCCAAGTTCCGGGAGAGCTTGCTTTTAATCGGATCTCTATCGCTTGACGATTATTTGCAGGCAAAGGTTCATATTCAGGTCCGTATAATATCGGATCGTTTCCTTCTGCTTTGAATTCTAACTTGCTATCTTTAATTTTAGGGTTTATGATCTCGTTTCCATAAGTCCATCTCTCATCGCCTATGAAATCCCACGTCTTTAAAACTTTGTATCCTTGATCATTGACAGATGAGCCGATAAACGAAGCAAGCAAGGTAATCAGAAAGAACATAATTTTCACTCCTTATATATTCAAACAAACTATACTGCATCTCTACCTGATTAACGCTAACTTTTTTGAGACAGATCGCCTTTCCCCATTAGGATATTCTGCAATCGCCTGACATATATATATGCCCGATGCAATTGACTTATTGTGATCATTAGTTGATTGTATATCCCATCTAATAATATTATTTGGTCCGATATGTCCGCCATTCTCACCAGCAGAAAATTCTTTTTCAAATATCAAATTGCCAGCTATATCAAGTATGTTTACCACAACTTTTGCATCGTTGCTAAGTCTATATCTGATATTTACTTCTGCTTTTTTGTTAATATACACAGGATTTGGATAAATAGCAAGATCGGATATTCCATATTCAGAGGATATGCTTATTAATGCAACAGCAACATTATTTAGGTAATTTGACTCAAAAATGCTAAAATCAGGATTAACCCTTATGATGACTTGATAATCTCCCCAATTATGAAGTTTTATAGTTTCATTGATTGTTTGGGACATTTTGGATTTTATATCGGATTTTATCTCTTTGATCAACTTCGGTTGCAACCAAGATTCAGATGGGATTAGCCATATTTGGATGGTTATATCATTTGCGTCCTCGTCGCCTAAATTTTTGATAGTCGCTTTCAATGTTATTGGCATCTGAGGCTCTAATATTACTGATTTACAATAAGGATCAATATCTATTGCAAGGTCTGCGTTGATCTCGTTGTCGCCTTCGCTTATCGGATCAGCAAGTCGTGCAATTGTAGATATAATCAGTTTTGCAGTTTCATATATAAGCTCAGGGGTTAATTTATCAATAGTGTCATCAGCGGTATGATTTATCTCTGATTGTTTCTCTTTTATTCCTTCATTTACCAAGATAGCATTATAGCCAAATTTCCAGAAAGATGAATGATCGCTATATATCATTTTCGGGTCTATGATTTTATTTACAGCCAATTTTATCCCAAATTCTCTCCGATTATGTTCAATGGCGTATGCCAGCCATTCTGAATCATAGTTAGCTATTATATCAATATCTAATTCATCAGGGTCAAATCCTATCATATCAATGTTAATTACGCCTGCTATTTTCTGACCACGAGAGGACGCTTTTTTCGCATAGTCTTTACTACCGAACATGCCTAATTCTTCACCTGTAAAAGCGATAAATTTAATAGTAAAATCAAAATCATATTGGCTGAGTATGCGGGCTAATTCAATAAGGACTGCGACCCCTGATGCGTTATCATCTGCGCCGGGTGCAGGCAAACTTCCCCAATTCCACATCCATCCAGCAGACAATCCAGCAAAACTATCATAATGTGCGCATACTATAAATGTAATGTCGCTATGAGAACCTTTGCCTTTTAGTGTGGAGATAACGTTTCTCATTTTATAATTACCTTGTTTTCCAGAGTAGCTGTCTGTAACTGTGTGGATAAAAGGGTCAAACTCTACCCGTAAACCATAGCTTGACAATCTGTTAAATATATAATCCCCTGCGTTATCACAAGCTCCGTCTGTTGGATTATCTGTATCCCTAACTCTGAGGCAATATCGGCTTTTATAGGCTTTATCTGGCGAGTTAATATCCCTGTTTTCTTGGAGGTTTAGGATAGTCTGCATGATATTATCTAAGTTTATTGAATTGACCATATCTGATATTATCTTTTGATCGTGAATAACATCAGATATTGCTGATGAGGACAAATAGAATAGAAGGAATATAAATAGAATAAATTTTCTATTAGGAATTAGAAGTCTCAAATTGGAGATCCTTATTCAAGAGGCAATTAACGCACATTTCGGACACAACGGAAACCGTATATGTCATACCCAAAACAGACATCCGCATAACCTGGGTTCTCATTATAGCGATAAGCAGAACGGCATTCATCCGCTGGCGAATTCCAACATCCACCGCGTAAAACCTTAGTCTTTCCTGTTTTTGGTCCTCTTGGATTTTTTTCAGGGCTTTCTTTATAATAATCTACTTTATAGAAGTCGTTACACCATTCCCATACGTTTCCGATCATATCATATAATCCCCAAGGGTTTGGCAGTTTTTGACCGACAGGGCGAGGTCTTCCATTTGAGTTTTCTTTAAACCAAGCGTAGTTTTTTAATTTGGCGGGATCATCTCCGAAATAATAGATGGTATTTGTTCCAGCTTTACAGGCATACTCCCATTCTGCTTCCGTAGGCAATCTATATCCGTTAGCAGTAAAATCGCATTCCCACGTTTTTAGATCATAACAAGGTTTAAGTCCCTCCAAGATAGAACGAGCATTGCAGTATTTCACAGCATCAGACCAACGCATCTGTTCAACGGGATTTTTTGCACCTTTCCATCTTGACGGATTTGATTTCATAACCTTTTCATATTCTTCTTGTGTAACGGGGTATCTGTCCATATAAAAAGCGTCAAGAGTGACTTTATGTGGTTTTTCATCTACATCTCCACTTTCGCTTCCCATCATAAACGAACCAGCAGGTATTTTGACCATTTCAACCCCAGATTTTGTTTTTATTATCTCTGGCGTTTGGCTAATGCTAATCTGGGTTGTTAAAAAAATTATAACAAACAAAGCCAACAATCTGATAATTTGCTTCATAACTTTCTCTCCAAAGATTTGTGGAAATGTTTATGATGGTATTATTTGTCATGCTAAATGAAATAAAACATTTAAAAGTTAATTTATTATCTAACTTTCGTTCCAACAGGCATATCCTTTTGAATGGTCAACACAGATAGATCATTCTTACCGACAGCGGCGAGGATCATTCCTTGTGATTCTATCCCGCGCACTTTTGCAGGTTTTAAATTAGCAACAAGTATGACCTTCATACCGATTAGGTCAGAAGGATTATAATTCTGTGCTATACCTGCGACGATACTTCTAACTCCTGATCCAGTATCAACAGTAAGTTTGAGTAATTTATCCGCTCCTTCAACTGGAGAAGCGGTCAATATCTCAACAACGCGGAGATCTATCTTTTTGAAGTCATCAATAGTGATCTCTGAGGAGTCTGAAGCTTTGACTTCTTGCTTCGTCTCAACCTCAATCCTTGGAAATATAGGCTCAACTTTTCCCAATGTAATGCCTGACGGGGTTTTCCCCCAAACAAGGTCTGCAAAGGTCTGTGCAGGCAGTTTATCAGTTATACCTATTTGGTCTTGGATCTTCTTTGCCGATCCTGGTATAAATGGTGTTAATAATATGCTCAAAAATCTAAGACTTTCTATACAATTATATAGTATAGTTCCCTGTCTATCTTTCATAGATGGGTCTTTAGATAGTTTCCATGGTGCACTTTCATCAAGATATTTGTTTGCCCGTCTGACAAGTTCCCAGATAACCTCAATAGTTTCGCTGATAGCTAAATTATCCATTAACGGTTTTGTTTTTGGCAAAGTTTCTAATGCAACATTTATTAATTCTTTATCATATCCTTCGGGTTCACCTTTTGGCTGAGGTATAATACCGCCAAAGTATTGATTAACCATAGATAGAGTGCGGTTAAGCAGATTGCCGAGATCGTTAGCTAAATCGCTATTGATTCTATGAATAAAGGCTGGACGAGTAAAATCTCCATCACTGCCGAAAGTGTATTCCCTCATAAAGAAATATCTGACCGCATCAGTTCCGAATTCGTCAACGAGTTCATTTGGTTCAATGATATTGCCAGTTGTTTTGCTGATCTTTTTGCCGTCTTTTGTTAAAAATCCATGCCCAAATACTCTTTTTGGCA
>DTPJ01000284.1 GCA_011334435.1 Candidatus Poribacteria bacterium
CGACGTTCCCGATGATCCCCATGATAGAAGCTATATTTACTATTTTCCCGCTTCTTTGCTTCATCATTATTTTTGCAACGCATTTTGTGCAGTTGAATGTCCCCTTCAAGTTGACAGAAATAACGCTGTCCCAGTCTGCCTCATCCATTCGGACAATTAATGCGTCACGAGTAATACCCGCATTATTAACCAGTATATCTATTTTCCCAAATTTACTCATAACTTCGTCAATTAGTGCTTCTACGGACTTCATATCAGTCACGTTGACCTCTAATCCTATCGCATTTAAGCCCTCAGACTTGAATTCGTCAACAGTAGGCTGAACGTCATCCATTTTGAGATCACATATAACAACTGTTGCACCGTTTTGAGCGAGTTTATGAGCAATAGCTTTGCCGATACCTCTTGCCGAACCTGTTATAATTGCAATTTTATCTTTAAGTTCCATTTCCACCTCACTAAAAATAGTGATCAGTGATCAGTAACAAGTATTATAAGCAATACACTGATCACTGATTACTGATCACTACCTATTGTTCCTTCCATGTTAAATACTTTTGCTTTTTGACATATCCTTCGGACCAAACCTGAAAGGACTTTTCCCGGTCCAAACTCAATAAAAGTCTCTATACCATCATTTACCATTTTAAGCACGCATTTCTCCCATTGTATTGGATTAGTCAATTGAAGGGCGAGCATCTCCTTTATTTCGTCTGGATCATATAAATAATCACCTGTTACATTTGCGATAAATGGGATACTTGGTTTTGAAAAAGAGATCTCCTTTAGGGCATTTCTCAGACCATCTTCGGCTGGACGCATTAATGGCGAATGAAATGCACCACTAACGTCCAAAGGAATACAACGTTTCGCCCCCGCTTTTTGTGCTAATTCCTGTGCTTTTTGAACTGCATCTTTTTGCCCTGATATGACGATCTGACCCGGACAATTATAATTCGCTGGCTGAACAATGCCAAGAGAACTTGCCTCTTCACAAATTGATTTTATTGTTGCATCATCAAGCCCCATTATTGCTAACATTGTTCCGGGATTTATCTTTCCTGCCTCTGCCATTAACTTTCCTCTCTCTTTGACGAGCCTAAGAGCATCAGCAAAAGTTAATGCACCACTAACTACAAGTGCAGAATATTCCCCAACGCTTAAACCAGCAGTCGCAGATATATCAAAAGAGTTAAAAGAGCCAAATTCTGTAATATTAACTGCTTCTGATTGAAATATCCTAAACAATGCGATACTGCACGTCACAATAGCAGGTTGAGTGACCGCAGTATCAGCTAATTCTTCATCTGTGCCTTCACAGCATAACTTTTCAATGTCCATATTCAGGACATCATTAGCTTCTTTGAAGGTCTCCTTACCTGCTTTATAGTTTATTAATTTTAGCCCCATGCCGGCATATTGCGCACCCTGTCCGGCAAATATAGCACCAACTTTGATCATTGATAGTATTAATTAATAGTATTAGTAGATAGAGACTATCTATTTATATTTTAATAACGATGCCAGCCCAAGTTAATCCACTGCCAAAAGCAACGATAAGAACGTAATCACCAGAAACGAGTTTCCCTTCCCTTATGGACTCATCTAAAGCAACTGCCATGGTTACCGAAGAGGTATTTCCATATTTTTCTACATTTATAAATAATTTATCCTCTGGTAATCCTAAATGTTCTCCAACAGCGTCAATCATACGTTTATTAGCTTGATGCGGAATGACAAGTTTTATATCATCAAGCGTAAGGTTAGCAGATTTCAGAGCTTTAAGCCCAGCTTCTGCCATAGCCTTCACCCCGAGCTTGAATAACTCTTGTCCTCGCATTTTTATATAATGCATACGTTTGTCAACTGTTTCGTGAGATGACGGATTTCTTGAACCTCCTCCGGGAATACCAAGCAATTCATAATCCGAATAATTGCCATCTGCGGCAAGATAAAAGGATATTATACCTTTATCCTCATCAGTTGCTTGAAGTATAGCAGCGCCAGCAGCATCACCAAATAAAACGCAAGTGCTTCTGTCTGTCCAATCAGTTATTTTTGAGAGAGTCTCCGCTGCTACAACAAGAACAGTTTTGTAAGTTCCACATCTTATAAATTGATCAGCAATTGCTAAACCGTAGGGAAAACCAGAACAACCAGCAGATATATCAAATGCAGCTGCATTTCCAGCTTTTATCCCTTTTTGTATAAAACATGCTGTAGAAGGAAAGAACATGTCCGGAGTTACTGTCGGGACGATTATAAGCTCAATTTCTGATGGATCAATTCCTGCGGATTCAATTGCATTCAAAGACGCTTTAATGCCAAGGTCTGAACTTGCAGTATTTTCATCTGCGATCCTGCGTTCAACCATGCCAGTTCGTCTTCTTATCCATTCATCACTGGTATCGACCATTTTTTCAAGGTCAAAATTTGTTAGGATTTTTTCGGGGGCATAAGAACCTGTTCCTATTATTGCTGATTTAATAGATCCCATTATTTAAACCTGTTATTATTCCTCTTCATTACTTAATAATTGAATATCAATTTTTTGTTTCATTTCCAAAAGGCTTTTTTCTATGCTTTTATTGACATCACGAGAAACGAATTCAGATGCTACTCGTATTGCGCTTTTAATAGCATTTGCAGATGACTTTCCATGACCGATTATACAGGCGCCATTTATACCTAATATTGGCGCTCCGCCGTAGTTCTCATAATCAAGTTTTTTCGTAAAAGCCTTTAACGCTTTTTTTGCTAATAGCATGCCTATTTTGGCACTTAAACTGCGGTTGATTTCTGTTTTTATGACATGAAAAAACATCACAGATGCACCCTCTGCAAACTTTAGGATCGCATTTCCGACAAACCCATCACATACGACGACATCGGCTCCACCATTTACGATTTCTTTGCCTTCTACATTTCCAATGAAATTGATCGGCGCTTTTTCTAATAGTGGAAGGGCTTCTTTTGTGATAGAACTGCCCTTTGTCCTTTCCTCGCCAACGCTAAGAAGACCAATTCTTGGCTTATCTTTACCGAGGACTTCTCTTGAATATATGTCACCCATAAGTGCAAACTCTAACAGATGTTCAGGCATACAACTTCCTGCATTTGCGCCGACATCTAAAAGGATTGTGGCATCGTTCATATTTGGTATAATTGAGGCAAGAGCTGGTCTTGATACACCTTTGAGTTTGCCAAGTATTGACCTAGAAATAGCAAGAGCAGCAGCAGTATTCCCTGCTGTCACCATAGCATCTGCACGACCGCTTTTTATTAGCCGAGCGCATACATGCATTGATGAATCACGTTTCTTGCGGACCGCATCAGCGGGAATCTCGTCCATCAACACATATTGAGTAGCATTAATTAATGAAATCTTTTCCTTGCCTATATTATAATTTTTTAAATAACCTTCTAATATTGCTTGTGGTCCCACTAACAATATTTCAAAAGGATATTCACGTGCAGCTAATATTGAGCCTTCAACAACAACACCAGGGGCATTATCGCCGCCCATAGCATCAACAGCAATTCGCATAGTTTATTCGCCTAACCAAAGAGAAATTTCTCCTTTACTCTTGAGACTTTATCTCAATTATCTGCCTACCCTTGTAATATCCGCAACTAAGGCAGACTTTGTGCGGAAGTTTTTTTTCTCCGCATCTTGGACATTTATCCATAGGCACTACGGTCAATGCCTGATGGCTTCTTCGCATGCCACGACGTGACTTTGATATTTTCCGTTTTGGATTAGCCAATAGATCACACCTCCAATTTCCGCTTCAATTCTAATAACCTTAAAATAACAGGAGATTCTTCTAAATAATCTGGTTCTGAACAATTGCATTTCCCATAGTTCAGATTTTTCCCGCAATGTGGACATAAACCTTTACAATCTTCTGAACATAGGACAGTCATCGGAATTTCTAAAATCAGGCTCTCTCTTACCTCATCTGAAATATCTATATATTCCTCTGAATAATACCCTATGCCTATGTCATCAATTCTATCTTTGGCAAGCTTTGGCAAAGGGAAATATTGAACTTCTGAGATAGCATTCAGTTTCACTGAAACTGGCTCTAAACATCTGCTACATTCCATCTCTATATTAGTAGATATGATTGATTTGATATAAATTTTGCTTGCTTGCCTAAAAATACTTGGCTTTATAAAAACTTTACCTATAAAAATTACCCCATCAAATTCAAGATCAATATCTTGGGGACTACATTCCATATCAAGAGAGCTTATCCCCTCTTGTATTTCATCTAACATTAACCTCAGCATTTTCTACACCTCAAATCTTAATGCTGACAGATAGTTGTTAAGCAAGTGATAAGTATATCATCACTAACATTTTTTGTCTATCAAAAAAATCAGCTATTCTGATAGATTAAATTCATCATGTATGGCTTGAACAGCACGTTCAACGTCATTTTCATCTATTATACAGGAAAGTTTTATTTCTGATGTGCTGATCATCTGAATATTGATATTCTCCCTTGCAAGAGATTGAAACATCCTCGCAGCTACTCCTGAATGGCTTCTCATTCCTACGCCAACAATTGATACTTTTGCTACTTTCTCATCAGCTAAAACTTCTGAGCTTCCGAGTTCTTTGCCAACCTCTTTAACGATTTCCAACGCTTGTCTTAGGTCAGTCTTTGACACGGTAAAAGAGATGGTTGCCTTATCGTCTTTGCCGATACTTTGAACGATCATATCTACATTTATCTCTGCTTCACCTATTTTATTGAAAATCTTAAACGCTGTCCCTGGCTTATCTGGAACTCCAAATATAGTTATTTTAGCTTGATTTTTATCGTGAGTTACACCTCTTATTACAACATCCTCCATGCTTTCTACCTCTTTAGTAACTAATGTGCCCGGATTTTCATTAAAACTGGATAATACATATAATGGAACATCATATTTTTTGGCGAATTCCACTGCCCTTGAATGAAGAACTTTAGCACCGGAACTTGCCATTTCTAACATTTCATCGTGAGATATAGTGTCAAGCTTTTTGGGATTCTTTACAATCCTTGGATCCGCAGTATATACACCATCAACGTCAGTATATATTTCGCAAACATCAGCTTTTATTCCAGCTGCAATTGCTACTGCGGAAGTATCAGACCCGCCTCTATCTAATGTAGTTATTGCATCATCTTCAGTAGCCCCTTGAAATCCTGCTACAATTACGATATTTCCTTTCTCCAACTCTGTTTTTATTCTGTCTGGATCAATATTCAGAATTCTAGCTTTTGTATGTGTTTTTGTCGTTAATATACCTGCTTGAGGTCCTGTAAAAGATATTGCACTATGTCCCTGAGCGCAAAGAGCCATAGCTAAAAGTGCTATTGATCGTTGTTCTCCTGTCGCAAGCAACATATCCATTTCTCTTGCAGGAGGAGTATCGCAGATTTCATGTGCAAGCCTGATGAGATCATCTGTCATACCAGCAGGTGCAGATACTACAACAACCATCTGATTGCCTTTTTCCTTTGTTTTTATGATCCGCTGAGCAACCGCTTTAATCCTTTCTGAATCCTTTACTGATGTGCCACCGTATTTTTGCACAATCAACGCCAAAACTTTATTCCTCCTTTTATTTTGCTTGTCAAAATATAACAAATTATGTATATAGGGGCAATCTGTTGATTACCCCACCGTTCAATGACAACTTTTAGTTGCCTTTTATATCTCCCCAAGTTGTGCTAAGTTTATCTTGAAACTCTACGGCAGTAAGCCCCCCATTCATTAATTCTCTTATTTCAGTTTCACTAAGAGTTCGTGACCAAATTGTCGCTTCATCAATAGCACATGGCATATTTCTCTCTTTACAGCAATCTCTGTTATCCCTACCAATAGCTAACGGTGAATTATCTTGATCTATTTTTCCATTGGGGTTGCGATCATAACCATCTACTCTCTTACCATCAATATAAAGATCAAATTTTTTACCGTCATAAGTCGCTGCATAATGATGCCATTCATTCATCTTTGCAACCGCCTTTGTGTTTGGAGTTGGCCACGGTCCATAATCACCATTGATAAAGACCAAAATGTCTTCTTGGCAGTTGTTACCTGATGGAACAGTATGCAGCATATAAGCAGTAGGTTTCATAAAGAATGCACATGCACTATTGGGAATGCTCTCTACATTAGCCCAAATAGCAAGAGTAAGATCTTTTTCAATGTCTAATGTAGGACTATCCGCAACTTCCACAAAATCTCCAATTTCAGCGAGGTAAATACCTCCCTTAATTTTACCATTTACCCATTTTGGATTACCCTTAAATGATCCATGATTTCCCTTGCCAGATAAATCCTTTACAGTTTTTCCGCTTCCTTCATCAAAGCTCATGTATAAAACAAGCCCAGTTTTATCCAATGCAATAGATAAACAAGGCAAAATCCCCATGATGAAGAAGGTAGTCAAAAGAATTGTAATCCCTTTCAATGTAAATCCTCCGTTAAAACATTGTTATAGGTTGATTAATCTGGACTTAAATACGACTAAATAATTTTATCAGAAATGTCTTCAATATACAACAAAATTTTATTTGATTTTTAGGTTTTATTTGATTTTACCAAATATGGTAGGAGTTCATGTCCCTGTGTAAATTTTAGAGAGCTTAATTTGGCAACCGCTTCACAAAATCTATCAATCCCATTGCTTTTAATATTTGTCCCGCAAACTGCATAA
>DTPJ01000552.1 GCA_011334435.1 Candidatus Poribacteria bacterium
AGATATTTTACAGCTTTACGTGTGTCTTCTGATGTTGTCGTCTTTTTCCCTAAGAAATCTAACGTTTCATTGGATACGCTCTCTATACCGAGAAACACAAGTTTTACACCTGCATCAGCCATCTTTTGAACCAGTTTAGGACTGTGGGCAATTCCCTTGACGCTTGCCTGAACGAAATAGTGAATAGAGTTTAATTTATTTGATATTATCTCATCGCATAAATCTTCTAATCTTTTTAGATCAAGTGTGATATTATCGTCCATAATTGAGATTGATTTGGCACCGTTAAGATTTGCATCTCTTATATCTTCAATGACCCTGCTTATCTCATACACTCTAAAACTTCGTCCATACATATGATTAATGGAGCAAAATTTACAGTTGAATGTGCATCCACGAGAGGTTTCAATTGCATCGGAAGGCAGACCAAAGATATGAAATCCCTTTGGAATTAACCTTGCTTTGCGGTTCGGCAGTTTTATTGTGTCAAGCGAAAGAAGCTCTCTTCGCGGGTTGTGTTGAAAAACTCCGTTTCTCTTGAATGACAATCCAGCGATCTTCTCATATCCTTTACCTGAGTTTATAGCACTGAGCAACTCGTTAAATGTCGCTTCGCCTTCACCACGCACTATAAAATCAAAGAATTCTGATTCAGGCGATTGTGATATTTCGTCAAACATCAATGTCGGATGATAACCACCCAAAGCAACAAGTATATCTCTATTGTAGCTTTTAATCAACTTTGCCAATTTGACCGCACTATGATATTGAAAGCTCATACAGCTAAGCCCTACAATATCAGGAGAATATTCATTTAACAAATTGAAGACGTATTCTTCTAACTTGTGCTTTATTAATACCAGATCAGCTACTTTGATATCACAAATGCTTACGTCAACATTTCCAGCGATAGAGGAAATTCCAAGATTTGGTATTGCAGTAACATTATTAAACGAAATCAATTTATCTGGCATCGCGAAAATTAGCGATCTTATCATTTTTTTTCACCTTCTGCTAAACTATCCAAAACTAATACCCAATCTTTACCATATTCAGGAGGTTTGAACTCTTGCTCAGGCTTTTTGTCAAAATTCCCTTCCAGCCTAAAACTGCCATCTCGCGGATCATACCACCATGCGTTGAATTTCTCTCCATTTAGTTTGTTTAACGCCACAATAACTGGCTTGCCTGTGGGAAGATAAACCATCCCATAGGTTCCATCGGATGCCATCATAGCGACGGCACGATCTATGCCTTTTTCACCATTTCCCACTATAAATGTGGGATCTGGAATACAGTTATAAAAAGCTTTTGATTCCATCAGAGATCGCAGATGCTTCATTTGTGTTGCCCCGGGTGCATCAAGAGCAATTTTCCAACTGCCCCGCTGACCAGGTCCACTTGGACTTGTCTGAAGTGTCAAAATTTGCCCCGGAAAAGCAGGTTCAAAGAATCCATAAATATCATTATGACCGTAGGTATGACCACAGGCACCAGAGAAGACTGCCCAATAAGCTTTACGCCTCATTGTGTCAGCTCCTGCTCGTATTCCGTTCACATGCTTAACTATCCAAACTGCATCGGGAGTGTCCTCATACATAGGTTCGCCGTCCAATACCGGCTTTGTTGGAGTAAGAGCATAGTCATGGGAGATCAGAGAGTCTGTATCAGGCATTCCATAAGCGGAGCAATCAATAATATGACCAGATTGAAGCATATTGAAATCCAGCCAGTTCTCTTGATGGAAATCTCTGGATGACGTTCGCGCAACTCCCGGATGGATAGTCATTAGTTGCTTACCATTATGCACATCGCGAAGACCATAAGCCACTGCGTTTAACACAGCCTTTTGTGACTCATTTATTGGCAATTTAAAGCCGTTTATGGAATCATACTCACCGCTAACTATCCATAATACATGGCTTTGGTGTTTATAACGCTCTCCAAGCCATTTTCCAAATCGTCGAGCTTTGATAGCATCTGATCCAAAAGCTTTCCCATATTCATTGCCCCACATAGGAACCAAAGCGATGTAAAGATTATGTTCATAAGCCTTTGCCACGATTGTATCCATCTTACTCCAAAAGGCTTCATTGGGCAAATCTGTGTCATTGTTGATAAAAGGTTTCTCTCCAGCATAATTAGTGACATTATAACCAATGTGCACCTGAATGACGTTGAAGCCATGACCAGCACGATTGGACATATAGAGGTCTACATCGTCCAAGGTGATCTGCCGTATCCACCACGCAGTATCACCAAGCCAGAAAAACGGCTTGTTGTCCTCAGTTACCAAGAATCGTCGATTGTCGCTGACCTTTAATCTTGGCAAAATAGGGCGATGTGCAGGATCAGATGATTTACTGATCTGGCTTGAATTCGCTACCAAAAGTGCTGAAATGATAAGTATGGTGCTTGGTAAACAATATCTTGCTCTATTTGAATAAGATTTTTGCTTCATAGACGTTATACTCCTTATCTTTAATGGATTTTGTCAATAACTATAACACTTTTTGCCACTTTTAGCAAGCAGTTTTCTCTGAGCTTTTCCATTGTATTATTCCTAAAAATATTATAAAATATAAGGTATAAATTATATGTTTAACCTTTAAATTATAGATAGGGAATAATGAAAATGGAAATATTGGATAATATACCAGTTTTAATAAAAACCGATGAAGTTATGAATATACTTCATTTAGGAAATGAGAGCCGTTACATTGAGGTTGTCAATGAATTCATAGAAAAAATTCAGCCGATAATTCGCCCAAAAGCTATATATGATGTGAAATTTGTTGAGCATGTAGATAAAGATGCTATAGAGCTTGACGGTGTTAGATTTGTAAGCAAAGTTCTTAGGGTAAATCTTGAGAATATCGGGAGAGTATTTCCTTATGTCGCTACCTCTGGCATAGAAGCAGAATCAATAGGCAAAGATGAAGACGACCTTATGAGTAAATTCATCATAGATACTATTAAGGAAATTGCGCTTCGTTCTGCAATCAACTATCTTTATAATTACATAAAGGATAGATACAAAATTAAGCAAATGTCATCAATGAATCCTGGGTCTTTAGAGGATTGGCCAATATCTGAACAAAAGCCGTTATTTTCAATCTTTGGCGATGTAGAAAAACTTATTGGAGTTAAACTAACTGATAGTTTCTTGATGATACCTATAAAATCTGTATCTGGAATATATTTTCCAACTGAAAGTAGTTTTGCAAGCTGTCAACTTTGCCCAAGGGAGAAATGCCCTAACAGGCGAGCAAAATATGATCCTGAATTGAAAGAAAAGTATATGAAAGATTAAAGGCAAATTATAAAAGTGGAGAGCTAATTTCTCCTTTATGTATTATTAAATATTTTGTCATACAAATCTTCACCATAGCTGGTCTGTAATGGTTCACCTTCAATTAATTTAAATGTTCGTTTTCCGTTGCCTTGTCTTTCAGCCCGAAGGAATATTACATTCTCCATTTTTTTGTCATAAAAACTATATGCAAAGTCATATAAATGTGTAACGAAAAAAACTTTAATGTGTTTTTCCAATAGTGCGCTAATTATCTGCCTTGCAATTTCTGATCCTTCCCTTTCATTTGTTGCGGAAAATGATTCATTTAATAACACCATAGAATTAGAAGTTATATTATCTATAATATCACTCATTCTACTGAGTTCTTCGTCAAGTTTTCCGCTTTTCATGCTTGGGTCTTCTTCTCTTTTGAAGTGTGTAAAAATGTGGTCACATATGTTTGACGAAAAAGATTCAGCGGGGACGAACATACCGCATTGCATCATCAATTGTGACAAGCCTATACTTCGCAAAAAAGTCGTTTTTCCGCCTTGATTGGCACCTGTAATTATAAAAAGGTCTTTATTATCACCGTTTATATCGTTGCCAACAACTTTTTGTTCCATGCTTAAAGTTAGACACACATCATATAATCCATTAAAGGAATGTTTACGTTTATCAGATGCGAAAGGTAAGGGAAATGATATGGGTTCTCCCTTTTTGACAAGTTGTTCATACAAGTTTAAGCAACCAATGTAAAAGCCTAATTCAGTCCGTAGCATGATAAAAAAATTGAGGATATGATCCATAGATTGTGCAAGCGCATTAGCAACAAGGTTAAGCCCTCTGTCATTTAATTCTGATAATGCCCTAGCCCCGCTTTCATCACGATCACTGATATAAAATGTATAACTAGACGTTTTCGTAGCAAAAATCTGTTTTATCCAACTCTGTTTTACATCTTTTAGTTTGCGAAGTATATAATTAATGCCTTTATTGCCCTTTCCTAATTCAGCACTGATTAAAATTCCGTTACGGAATCTCAAATCAGCCAGATGCTCTTCAATAACTGCAAAGTATTCATTGCTAAGTTCATTTTTAATCATTGTAAAAAACGTAGTAAAGCCTTCTGACTCAAATTTATCAGCATGTTCATCTGCAATTCCCCTCAATCTTTTGAGTATGCCCATAAATATCTGCAAAACTTCTATTGAACCATGTAATATTGAAGAAGGATATTTGCCAAAAAAACCCCAAAAAGATTTTTTCTTGCTTTCAATTGCTTCCATCGCTATATTGTAAATATCTCTTATGATAGAAGGATTTTTCAGGCAATCTTTAAGAATATGCTGACGATACAGTATTACATCCAAACTATCATTCAAACCAGTTAAAATAGCTTTTTTTACTACATCAAATAGGAACTCATCACCAAGTGCCATAGCATTGAACAATGTATCTAATTCAAGGTCTTGTATCAATGCTTGCTCATTTTTTGGTAATCTTCGTTGGAGGTCAAAATCACGATCTTTATACATAAGAAAAACCTTCATGATTTTAAACGCTCCTTTAACCGAACATAAGTAAGCCGATATTTTTCTGCAATTGATATAGCATAAGAGATTCCATCAGCAGGTCTTCTTACAATTTTATATGTCCGTAATGCGGGATTTTCGGGAGTTACTGTACTTACCATGCTTACGGTTTTATCGCTAAACGAAGCCAACTCATCTACGAATGTCACCCAAACACTCATTAGATCCAATTGCATTATCCTTTCCATTATCTTTTTGCTTAAAAAAATAGCATCTTTTAGGGTTGTTGAGGTAAAAATTTCATTTATTATAACAATGCTATTTGACGTAGCTTGAGAGAGAATTTTATACATTCTAATTAGGTCATCTTCTAACTTACCGCGAAGGTCTTTGATAGTTTCTTCCTTTTCAAAATGTGTGAATATCCTGTCACATATAAAGAGTTGTGATTCGATACCCGGAACGGGACAGCCCAATTTAGCGAGGTAATGTAACTGTCCAAAAGTGCGTGCAAAAGTTGTTTTGCCTCCTTGATTTGGACCTGATACTACAATTACACGTTCCTTGTTTTTTAGATAAAAGTCGTTGCAGACAATAGATGAGTTCTCGTTAATCAGTTTATATGCTAAAGCCAAATCAAACCCTTCACGATTATAAACTTCTTTACTTTTATCAGAAATCTGTGGATAACAAAATTTCAATCCCACCCGCTTGAGTATAGCAATATGCTCCAAATATGCGATGTAAAATTGAATTTCTCGGTCAAAAACTCTTATTGTTTCATCTAAATAGTTGCTATTCTTTATGCAATAATTATCAAGATGAGAAAATATATCAGGATAAAGTTTTGCTACCAATTCCAATATCTTCGCCTCAACATGGTTCATTTCCACCCAATCTGAAAACGTGACCCTGTAATCTTTCACCGCTCCCTGCTTAAATTTCTCAAATGTTTTCTCCACATCTGCGCTATAATCAATTTCAGATTCATATTTGCGAACAGTGACACTGTTACCCTTGATGAGTAGGCAATATTTTATAGATGATAAATCAGATTTAAGTCTTTTCGTCTCTGATAGAAGCGATTTGAAACGTTCTGAATTAACATAATTTGTCAAATATTCCCGAAAGGCTAAAAATCCTTGTGATTTTAAGTCTATGACGGTCAGATCAGATGCCAGACAATTAACCGCATCACAATAAATCTCCACCGCATCTAAAAACCAGCTTTCTTTTTGATATTTGTAATGTAATTTCTCTGCTTGTAAAAGATGTTCGCGCATTATGTGCATTTTTTGTGCAAAAGATTTTATACACTCAAATAGAGCTTTATTTTCAAGGTCTTGCATGACTTCGTGACGGTATTTTATAGCGTCAATATCATTTAAGGGGGAGTAGAAAAATGGTTTTAAATTATATTCCCGTTTACCGATTGTAATGGCGTCTATGATCTGATCAAGATTTAGATCAGCAAAAAAATCAGGCTCATTAGAAGATTCTTCTATTTTGTCTTCGGTTCTTTTAAATAATATACTATGAAAATTCATTTGATAAACGTCTCATAAATAAAAAACCCCTACCAGATTTGCTTTGGTAGGGGCAAATAAAATCCCTACCATGATATAACATGAGTAGGGGTCATTAATCTTTATATTAAGATGATTCTGAGGCGAACCCCATCACCTTGATTTCTATCTACGACTTTAATTATAACATTCAGTTACAATGAAGTCAAGAATTTTTATGATAAGGCTAATAGTTTCTATGTCCATTTAAGCTTGTTCTTGAAATAGATAGCAAGATTTACAAGGCTTATCATCACAGGCACTTCTATTAATGGACCGATGACTGCTGCAAAAGCCTCCCCAGAATTAACTCCAAAAACTGCTA
>DTPJ01000653.1 GCA_011334435.1 Candidatus Poribacteria bacterium
AATTTGTCACCAGTAGATCGGAGAAAGAAAATACTAATCCTTTTAGAAGGCAAAATCCATTGGGTCTCTAAAGGACCAGTCGTCAGTCATTCCTGCGGAAGCAGGAATCCATTCCTTTATCATGATTTTTCTGGATTCCCGTTTTCACGGGAATGACAAATGTGGAGCATTTTCATTTTTATATGGCTTTCTAATCCTTATGATAATTGGATTTAACTGGTTTTCAGAATTCTCAGAAGGTAATTATCACTTGCTAAATATGTTATAGACAAAATATTTGATCTAATTGTAAAATTTAATCATCAAAAAGACCTTTTTAACTGAAAAGTTAATATCCGCTAAATAACATCTTGAAAGGAGTTTTCTATGAAGTTAATGTTGATAGTATCACTCATATTTTCCTTTTCTATAGTGATTAGTATTGGATTATGTTTAGCTGACATAAAAGCTGGTTCCGCTAAGCGAATTATCACGCCAAAAATGAACGTTTATTTAGCTGGATTAGCAGAAAATCGCATAAGCACAGGAGTCCACGATGACCTTTATGCTAGATGCCTGCTTTTAGACGATGGAAAAACTATGGTCGGCTTTGTCTCGTTGGATATTATAGGATTTCCAAGATGGTATGTCCTTAAAATAAAAGACGATCTAAAGAAAATCGGTATTAATGCCGATAATATTATTATAACATGCACACATCAACATTCAGGTCCCGACACGCTTGGTCTTTGGGGCAAAAGCGAAACTGAATCAGGCGTTAATCCTGAATATATGGATTTTTTGTGTAACCAGATTTTTGATGTAATATCAGAGGCATACAAAAATATGCAAAGGGCAGTGACAAAATTGTCATCTATCACAGTTCCCGAAGGCGTTTCTGAGAATTCCAGAGAGCCAGATTTGATTGATCGCGAATTATCATTGATCAAGGTTGATTCTATGTCAGGCAATAATATCGCCACTTTGGTAAATTTTACTGCACACCCAGAAACATTATGGTCAGATAACCATCTGATAACCGCTGATTATGTCTATTACATCTATCGTGATCTGGACGAAAAACTTGGCGGAATCACATTGTTTATCAACGGTGCGTTAGGGGGAATGGTATCTGTTGATTCAAAGGCACATACTTTTGACGAAGCGGAAAGAATAGGGACAACAATTGCAAATAAGGCTATTGAGTCCATAGCAAATGCTGAAACACAAGAAAACGTCAGGATCATTGCGAAAAAAGTTGATCTTGATATTCCTATGGACAATAACGGCTTTAAATTGTTAATGGATATAGGCGTCTTAAAAAACTACCTATACGAAAATGGCAATATCAAAACCGAAGTGAATTATATTAAAATTGGCGATGCTCAGATAGCTACATTTCCCGGTGAGGTGCTTCCTAAATTGGGATTCAAAATAAAAAATGCGATGACATCAAAATATAAGTTTGTTCTCGGATTAGCTAATGATGAATTAGGTTATATACTCGCCGAAGAGGATTTTAACAAAGAACTTTATAAATACGAAAAATCCATGTCCATCGGACCGAAAATAGGCACAATAACTACTTCTGCCTTATTAGATTTGATGACCGATAAATAATAGGACTTTATTTCTTATTGGAAAGGAATGAATTGAAATATGAATTCCGAAAATGAGAAAATATCCAGAAAGCTAATAAAAGACCTTGAAAGATATAAAACGATAATAGATATATCTACAGACGCCATATTTGTTCAAACAAAAGATGGAAAGATCATAGATTATAATCAATCTGCATGTATTATGTTCGGATATAATAAAGATGAATTCTTTCACATTTCTTTATCTGATATTCTATCCAATATTGAACCTTTTTTATCAAATGAAAATTTCATTGAAGCAATTGGTAAAAGAAAAAATAATGAGACATTTCCAGTAGAAGTTAGCATCAAAAAGGCGAATATTGATGATGAAGAGATAATTATCGCTTATATCCGCGATATAACCCTCCGCAAAAATTCAGAAAAAGCCTTGATAGAAAGCCAAAATAGATATATGGAGTTTGCAAACTCCCTCCCACAAATTGTTTATGAGTCGGATTTAGATGGTAATATCACATTTGCTAATAAGCAAGCCTTTAACGTTTTTGGTTATACGCAAGATGACTTTGATAGAGGTATGAGTATTTTTGATGTCGTTATTCCTGAAGATATAAAAAAGCTTAAAGAATCAATAGAAATGTTGCTTAAAGGTGAAGAACCAAGCTATGAGTTTACCATGAAAAAGAAAGACGGAAGCACTTTTCCTGTGATAGCTTATTCTACATTGGTCTTCCGAGATGATAAACCTGTCGGATTGAGAGGTATTGTGATAGATATTACCGATCGTAAACAGATGGAGGAGCAGTTAAAACAACAATGGAACATTTTACGCCAAATTGCTGATAACCTACCTGATCAAATCTTTATGAAAGACGTTGATAGTAAATTTGTTTTTGCCAATAAAGAAGTGATAAAGGCGTTAGGTATCCCCTCTGAGGACGCAATTATCGGCAAGAGTGATTTTGATCTCCTGCCATTAGAGGAAGCTAAAAGGCTATTTGAGGAAGAACAGGAGATAATGAAGACAGGAGTCGGTTTCGCAAATTATGAATATTCTTTTTATGACACTTCAGGCACTAAAAGATGGTTTTCTAGCACAAAAGTTCCATTAAGGGATATTAACGGAAAAGTCATCGGATTAGTCGGAAGCAATAGAGATGTTACAAAGGCAAGAGCAACAGAAGATCAGCTTCACGACTACATAGAAATTTTAAGGGTCGTCTTCAACAGCATCAACGATGCGATATTTATCCATGATAGGTATGGTAATATCATATACGTAAACGATACAATGCTTAAAATGTATCAAGTTGATCGCGATGAAGCGAGAAAGCTCAGCATCGCTGGTGATTATTCAACCACTGATAATCCTTTAGATGATCTTCCTATTTTATGGGATAAAGTTCTATCAGGTCAAAATCAGTTATTTGAATGGAAGGCAAAACGTCCAAAAAGCGGTGAAGTATTTGACGTGGAAGTTTTTCTAACTAAAATAAAATCACAGGAACAAGAATTTATATTGGCAACGGTCAGAGACATTTCAGAACGTAAACGTGCCGAAAATGACAGGCAAAACTTCCAAAAGTTAGAGGCATTAGGATTACTTGCCGGGGGCATTGCCCATGATTTCAACAATCTATTATCTGTAATTTTAGGAAACGTAAGCCTTGCGATGGCTAATCTCAAAGATGAAAGCGTTAGAGATTATCTTATAAAGACTGAAAAAGCCATCAATCAATCAATGAGTTTAACAAAACAATTGCTGACTTTTGCCAAAGGCGGAACACCCGTAAAAAAGCTGATGTCAATAACTGATCTTCTTAAAGAAGCAACTGAATTTGCACTATCAGGATCAAATATTAACGTGGAATACGAGATCAACGATCCATGGCTTGTTGAAATTGATGATAGCCAAATCAGGCAAGTTATTCAAAATATAATCATAAATGCAAAACAAGCTATGCCTGTAGGTGGAACAGTATTTATTAAAACAGATAACATCGTTAAAGATGAGCAAAAATATCTTAAAATATCAATAAAAGATACAGGTGTTGGAATTCCGAAAAATTATATTGACAAAATATTTGATCCTTATTTCACAACAAAACAAACAGGGAGCGGACTTGGACTTGCTATTTGTCGCTCAATCATCAAAAAACATGGCGGAAATATATATGTAGAATCCAAAATTGGTGTTGAAACTATCTTTCATATAGAACTTCCAGCGTCGGGTATGATCGCCGAAAAAGAACCAGATATAAAGGTAAAAGAGATAATAACAAAGCCCTACAAGATATTAATTATGGATGATGAAGAGATGATCAGAGATGTGCTTACTTCTATGCTTCAGGTGGAAGGTCATACTGTTGTCGCTTCCAAAGATGGCGCCGAAGCAATTGAGATTTATAAACGCGAGTTGAACTCTGCAAATCCATTTGATCTGGTCATATTGGATTTAACTATTCATGGCGGTATCGGAGGAAAAGAAACTGTCAGGGATATTTTGGCAATTAACCCAAATGCCAAAGTCATAGTATCAAGTGGATATTCTGATGACCCTATAATGGCTGATCCAAAAAAATATGGCTTTATATCTGCCATAGCAAAGCCTTATAAGATTGATGAACTAAACGCTGTTATATCTTGTCTATGACAAATTATTGACATTATTTTTCGCTTGACATACTTAACTTGTGTATAGTATAATTATAATATAGATTAAGGTATAAGTTCAATATATTAAATACCAATTCAATTTTGTCATTCTGAGCGTCAGCGAAGAATCTGTTTAAATGCTTCTTAAATGCTTCCACTAAATCAGGTTTAGTAGTCAGTGTGACAAGCCATTATGAAGTATGGGAATTGGTATAGCACATTAAAGAAAGGGATAAAAAATGGTAGGTTTTAGTATAAGTCAAGCGATAAAATCTATAAGCAATGAAAAATGCTCCAAATGTGGCTCTCAGGCAAAGGGACTGATTTACCAAAAACAGACTGTGACCTATTACTGCAAGAAATGCCTTAAAAAATACACAAAGCAAGATGAAATGCCTATGAAAAATGGCGAATTAGCTATAAATTCGTGATAGAAATTCCTAACCTATTTTTGCCTTTTTGAGAAGGTTGGCGTTTGTGACGACACTGACCGAACTGCTTGCCATTGCGATCTCAGCAACGATCGGATGCAATAATCCCAATATAGCCAAAGGTATCGCTAATATATTATATCCATAAGCCCAATAGAGATTTTGCTTGATCTTTCTGAAAGTAGCCTTTGAAAGCCTTATTGCCTTCACAACCACAGATAAATTGCCATTTACAATTGTTATATCAGATGCTTCAATGGCAATATCCGTGCCTGTGCCGATTGCGATACCAACATCAGCCTGAGTTAATGCGGGTGCGTCATTTATGCCATCGCCTACCATTGCAACAAGCCCAAATTTTGCTTGAATTTCCTTAATTGCATTGACCTTGCCATCGGGAAGTACCTCTGCCATCACATCGGAGATGCCGACTTTTTTTGCGATAGCGTCAGCAGTGCGTCTATTATCGCCAGTCAGCATAATAGTCCTTATTCCCATATTTTCTAACTCCCTGATCGCCTGAATAGAGTCTTCTTTCAGCGAATCGGCAACCGCAACAATGCCTTCAATATTTCCATTTTTTGCAACGATCATAACAGTTTTAGCCTCTGATTCTAAACGGAAGAATTCCTTCTCTGCCCATTGTGGAAGCGAGGTTTTATTATATATCTCTTCAAGCAATTTCGGGCTACCAACTGTTATAATCTTTCCTTCCAATAAACCCATAACACCTTTGCCGGGTATAGCTTGAAAATCTTTAAGCGGAAATAATGATAATCCTTTTTCTAACGCTTTTCTGACAATAGCTTGACCAAGCGGATGTTCTGATCCAGATTCAACGCTTGCACATAATCTTAAAATGTAATCTGAATCTAAACCTTCTGAAGGTATTATGTCAGTTACTTCTGGTTTCCCTTTTGTTATCGTGCCTGTTTTATCAAAGACGATTGTCCGAACATCTTTCAAAGTCTGTATAGCAGAACCATCTCTGATCAATATACCGCGTTCTGCCCCCATTCCGCTCCCAACCATCAAAGCAGTAGGCGTTGCAAGCCCAAGTGCACATGGACATGCGATAACTAATACCGCCACTGTTGCAAATATCGCAGATGTTAAAATACCAAGATTTGGATTTACCCAAGGAATAAATTCACTTGCCCAAGCAGTGATAGCTTTCATCTGATCGGGAAAAATAATCCAAATAATGAACGTCAATACCGCAATAATTAAAACTGACGGGACAAAATAAGCAGTCACCTTATCCGCAAATTCCTGTATGGGAACTTTTGATCCCTGAGATTCCTCAACCATTTTGATAACCTGCGATAGAAAAGTGTCTTTTCCTATCTTCAATGCCCTGACTTTTAGCAATCCGCTTTGGTTTAATGTTGCACCGATCACTTTGTCTCCTATATTTTTTTGAACGGGCATAGATTCACCAGTTGCCATTGACTCATCAACAGAGCTTTCGCCATCTATAACCTCACCATCAGTTGGAATTTTTTCTCCGGGACGGACAATCATTATATCGCCAACGTTAACTTTTTCAATGGGAATTTCCTTCTCTTCTCCATCAATTAGGATATGTGCAGTTTTTGCCCCAAGTTCAAGCAGTCTTTTTATAGCCTGTGAAGCCCTGCCTTTTGCTTTT
Source organism: Candidatus Poribacteria bacterium (assembly GCA_011334435.1). Taxonomy (GTDB): domain Bacteria; phylum Poribacteria; class DTPJ01; order DTPJ01; family DTPJ01; genus DTPJ01. The sequence goes on from DTPJ01000653.1 coordinate 6,318, forward strand.
GTCTCAACATATCTTCCAGTGAGATGAAATGCCATAATCATAGCAGATATGCCAGCATAATTGGCGATCGGAGCTCCCAATACCATTGCTAATCCAGTCGCAAACGATGAGGTTGTGCCAAGTGTGATAAGGACATCCATATTGGCGCTTCTATGCCATACGGATTTTATAGCTGATCTTATTGTCGGCAGTCCAAGCCAAAATAAAACAGGTGAAGCCAATGCGATCATGCCTATATCATAGATAAGCATCATATTATGCACGACCCCACTAATTATCATCATTAGTATCATCCAAAGCATTATGGGAACTGTAAATACCCATACCAAAATTGCACGTCTTTTGGCTTTTTTTATTTTCTGCTCTTCCTTGTCTATATCCTCTGCTCCGCTGGTCT